>CAYZAR010000300.1:0-1512 GCA_964476455.1 uncultured Micavibrio sp. | reverse complement strand
GTACCAAGGAGTTCTGCAACGCTGAATAAAATGCAGTTTTCCCTTAATGAGCCCAGTCAAAACGTTAGCGTGATGGATAAACTGAAAAGTCTTGGATCTTCTCCGGCAGAGAAGAAGATTGCTAATGTGGCGAGTATGAATAGAATGCAGTTTAGTGCGGATGCTGCCGCCCCTGCTTCCGTTCCGGCTATGCCCGTTGTCCAAGGCGCAGTTGTTGGAACTTATGAAGCCAGCTCTTATCTCTCCGATCAAGAAATTGGCCGTGACAAGTTCTCTCATGAAGAACAAAGCCCCATCAAGCAAGTGGCTCAGGAACCTATTTCGACATTCTCTATTGATGTTGATACAGCTTCTTATGCTTTCATCCGTCAAAGTCTGGATGGGGGTGTTCTGCCTCAGCCAGATGCCGTACGGATTGAAGAAATGGTCAACTATTTTGACTACGCTTATCCAAAACCCGTGACCAAAGAAGAGCCATTCAAGGCTAGCATTTCTGTGAAGAACTCTCCGTGGAACGAGGGGCGCAAATTGGTGACTGTTGGTATCAAAGGTTTTGATGCTGATAGAGCTGAACAACCAGATAGTAATCTTGTCTTTTTGCTTGATACGTCCGGTTCGATGGAAGACCCCAAAAAATTGCCATTGCTCAAACAGTCTCTCTCTATGCTGCTTGATAGTCTTAAACCAACCGACAAAGTGTCGATTGTTGTTTACGCCGGAGCAGCGGGGATGGCTTTGCCACCTACCGAAGTTTCTAATAAATCGGTGATCCTGTCTGCTTTGCAGAACCTAAATGCCGGAGGGTCAACCGCCGGAGGGGAAGGCATTCGTCTTGCCTATCAATTGGCCAAGACAAATTTCAATCCCAAGGCTGTGAACCGCGTTATTCTGGCGACAGACGGGGACTTCAACGTGGGGATTACTAACCCTGATGAACTGAAGGGGTTTATTGAGCGGGAACGTGAAAGTGGAGTTTTTCTGTCGGTCCTCGGTTTTGGAACCGGAAACTATAACGATGATCTGATGCAGCGTTTGGCCCAAAACGGCAATGGGGTTGCGGCTTATATAGACACGCTCAACGAGGCGCGGAAAGTTCTGGTGCAAGAAGCCAGTGCGGCGTTGTTCACCATCGCCAAAGATGTCAAAATCCAAGTTGAGTTCAACCCGAAAACAGTATCCGAATATCGTCTTGTTGGTTATGAGACACGAGCTCTCAAAACCGAGGATTTCAACAATGACAAGGTGGATGCTGGAGACATTGGCGCGGGTGCAGAAGTGACGGCGATTTATGAAATAACTCCCGTCGGCGGAACCAAGGCTATTGATGACAGTCGCTATGCGCCGAAGCCTCAAGCCGAAGCTCTTCCCGCTGCGCAGACCAGTCAGGAGTTAGGTTTCCTAAAAATTCGCTATAAGCTGCCGAATGAGTCAACCAGCAAACTGATAACCACGCCGATCACACCTGATCTTGAGAATGTTCCTGCGGATCTTGCCCGCGAATCAGTTTTGGCC
>CAYZAR010000299.1:0-1531 GCA_964476455.1 uncultured Micavibrio sp. | reverse complement strand
GTGTATCCTCGCGGTGTCCGTGAAAAATTTGAATCCTCTCAGCCGGACAAATACGCCGTTGATCTGTATCAACTTCTCAAAGCTTATGGCGATATTACTCAGCGTAAAACCAGCAGCTATTATAAACCCATTACCTTTCCGGTTATGTCGATGGAAGATGCGCTGGAAAGAATGGTGCGGATGCTCGGGAAGTTGCCAAGAAGTGGTGTGAGCAGTGTTTGGACAACGTTGAATAGTTTCCTGCCAGAAAACAATACCAACCAGCTTTATAATCGTTCGTCTATGGCCTCCTTGTTTACGGCTTCCTTGGAATTGGCCAAGCAAGGCAAGGTGGAGTTACGCCAAGACGCTTTGTTTCGTCCCATTTATTTGCGCTCTGTTGATCGCGAACCAATTGAGATACTTCCCGATGATTCTAACGAAGGTACAGACAAAAATGACACCCTCTCTTGAAGCCTTGACGATGGATGATGATCTTATAGAAGACGGAGCAGAGCCCGAACTTCCAGAAGCAGTGGAAGATGAGTCCACCGCTGACTCAGCTTCCATGATGGCTCTTGATGATCCAGCTCAACAAAAACGGGTGATAGAGGCTTTGCTGTTTGCCTCGCCGGAGCCTGTCTCGCTGAGGAGTATTCAGTCTCGTTTGCCGGCTTCGGCGGATGTTGGCGGAATGTTGCTTGAACTGCAAACCGAGTATGCAGGGCGCGGCGTGCAATTGGTTCGTCTCGAAGATGTCTGGGCTTTTCGGACGGCGGAAGATGTTGGGCCTTATCTTGCTCTGGCTAAGAAAGAAGAAAAGAAGCTCTCGCGGGCTGCGCTGGAAACGCTTTCTATCATCGCATACCACCAGCCAGTCACACGCGCTGAGGTCGAAAATATTCGTGGGGTTGCCACCAACAAAGGAACACTCGATGTCTTGCTGGAAGCCGGATGGATCAAGCCCGGGCGTCGCCGTGAAACTCCCGGGCGTCCGGTTACATGGATGACAACCAATACGTTCCTTGATGAATTTGGAGTTTCGAGCTTGAGCGATTTGCCAGGGGTTCAGGAGCTTCGGGCTTCGGGTCTTTTGGACACCCGTCCGGCCATTGATACCATTCCCGGGGCGCCTGATTTATTCGGTGCGAACGAGAATGGTGCAGAAGAAAAAAGCGAGGAGGCAACTCCCGCCGAGGATGAGGTTTTGGACATCATCACCCAAATTGATTCAGATGAAGAAGAGGAAAATTTATAATGTCACTTTTGCATCTTCTTGTTGTTGCGCTGGTTATCTTTGTGTTTTTTGGGGCAGGGCGTTTGCCGAGGCTTATGGGTGACGTAGCCGAGGGAATTAAAGCTTTCAAAAAAGGCATGAAGGACGAAAAACAGGATTCCTCTAAAACACTCCCACCTACCGACAAACAGGAATAGCAATTTTGTGAAAGGCGCACTCGGCTGTGCTTGATTTTAGTTGGTCAGAGTTACTAGTGGTCGTGATTGTTACAATTCTGGCGGTTGGTCCCAAACAATTGCCGGAAGTTCTTTATGG
>CAYZAR010000298.1:0-1552 GCA_964476455.1 uncultured Micavibrio sp. | reverse complement strand
CCCCTACCCCTCCCTCCTCAATCATCTGACAGGCTGGGAAAAAGAGTTAGAAGCCAAAGGGATTGAGTTTGCCCCGCTTTCTGCGGCCATTATCAACAAATAACAACGACCGGACACAAAATGAATTCTCTTCCCTATCGCCCATGTGTGGGCCTTGCTTTATTTAATCGAGATGGAAAAGTTTTTGTCGGGGAACGCTACGATTCCCCAGATGCATGGCAAATGCCTCAAGGCGGCATTGATGAAAATGAAGAAATTCTTGAAGCTGCCTTTCGGGAAATGGAAGAAGAGATTGGAACAAACAAGGCGGACCTTATTCGCATTGCCCCAGAGAAGATCCGTTATGACGTCCCCGCAGAACTTGCCCAAAAACATTGGGGCGGACAGTACAGAGGGCAAGAACAAACATGGGTTGCCCTGCGCTTCACGGGCCACGACAGCGACATTGATCTCTCAGCCCACACGCCTGCAGAATTTAATCGCTGGCAGTGGGTGCCGCTCAAAGAAACCGTTGATCTAATCGTTCCCTTCAAAAAGATTGCATACAGCAAGGTCGTTGATTTTTTTTCCGACATTGTCCGCTAAAAAAAGGCCCTTATCGGGCCTTTTTAGTTTATTAGGGGTTCATCGGAGACCATGCCGGATCAGACGCATCTCCAGATGTTTTAAGCTGGCGTTCATTAAATCCAGTCAGGTCAATGCTATAAATACTCGCCTTGCCCGGGGATTCCTTGAAGAAAGCCAGAACGCGACCATTGGGCGACCATGTTGGACCTTCAACGTGGAAAGCATTGGTAATCAACCGTTCCCCAGTCCCATCAGGACGAACCACCCCAATATAAAATTGGCCTTTGAGCATTTTGGTAAAAGCAATCAAATCACCCCGTGGAGACCAGACCGGCCCTGCATAACGACCATCGCCAAAGGTAATCCGGTGCTGATTGCCGCCACTCGCATCCATCACATAAAGCTGCTGAGTTCCTCCACGGTCAGACTCAAAGACAATTTTAGACCCGTCCGGCGCGTAACAAGGGGCTGTATCAATCGAAGGTGTATCCGTTAAGCGTTGAGGGCGACGGCTACGCAAATCCATAGAATAAATATCTGAGTTCCCGTTTTGAGACATCGACATGATGACCTTGGATCCGTCTGGCGAAAAACGAGGAGAGAAGGTCATACCCGGGAAGTCTCCCACCAATTCCTGACGCCCCGTTTCAAGATCATAGATATAAACACGTGGCTTTCCGTTCACATAGGAGAAATAGGTGATTGTTTGTGTGCTTGGTGAAAAGCGTGGGGTCAGAACCATATTTTTGCCATCGGTCAGATAGCGTTGGTTGGCTCCATCCTGATCCATGATTGCAAGCCGTTTCACGCGATTAACCGCAGGACCAGATTCCGCAACATAAACAATGCGCGTATCAAAATAGCCGTTCTCTCCAGTCAGGCGTTTATAAATCTCATCCGCGATAATGTGAGCAATGCGCCGCCAGTTTTGTGGCGTAGTCATATAGGCCATGCCCGTCAATTGTTGTTGAGCGTAAACATCAAA
>CAYZAR010000297.1:0-1595 GCA_964476455.1 uncultured Micavibrio sp. | reverse complement strand
CCACCTCGGCTATTGTAAGGCATTCCTTCTCTCGAACCGACAAAACCTTACGGCGGAAGTCTATCGAATACGTCATCTATAAAGCATAATCAATTTATTCGTAAAAAATAGCGTTTACTGATAAAAAACAGATGGTTAGGTGTGTTTGGATTGTTAACCATTTTGATGTGTGTGATTTTTTCTAGACAGGACTGTGTTTTCTTGCTATCTCTCCACCCGCTATGCACAACGAAAAGAAAAAATACAGCGTTCGTTTGGCTTTGGTCTTCGGATGTCTGTTAGGTGGTGTGGTGTTTCAAGCTGCGAGTGCGGGCTCGGTGACTAGCAGAATGGCTTCCCTTGTCTCTGCGAGTTCCTTCCTGATCCAAGGTGAATTGGATACGGCCGCAGGCGAAGATGATACATCCTTGTCCCAAGTGTCTAAGCCTTTACCCGATGATGTCGTGGTCGAGATTTCTGGTTCGCCCGCTTATCGGAAAGTGCTTGCCGTTATCAAAGCAGAACTCCGGCAGGGCCGTCCAACGGCGGCCCTTCGTCTTCTGGAAAAAGATCAATTGGCTGCAAGTTTGAAACCTGCCGAGTTTGATCGTTTGCGTGCCCAGATTGCCCGTTCCTATCTGACCGAAGGAAAAATTGATAAAGCGGTTGGTTTGGCGGAAAAGGCTATTGCCCGTTCAGGGAAGCTTGTTCCGTTAGCAGGATGGGTGGTTGGTCAGGTCGCTTGGCGGGAACAGAACTTTGATCGGGCTTTTGATATGTTCTCCCTTGTGGGACGTTCTCCGGTTTCTTCTGACTGGTTTCAGTCGGCGGGAGCTTTTTGGGCGGCTCGTTCTGCTGTCCGCATTGGCCGCTCTGATGAGGCAAAGAAATGGCTTGAAAAAGCTGCAGAGCATAGCCGAACCTTTTATGGTTTAATTGCCCTGCGCGCCCTTGATCGTGATTTTGCTTTTAACTGGGCCCCCCCCGTTCTTAACCGGACTGAAAAACATAAACTTGATGCGGCAGCTTCGGTGCAGGATGCTTTGAATTTGGCTCAAGGTGGCAAGGTCTCTGCTGCTATCCATAAACTGGATGAATCGGGATGGATGGCGGAGCGTGTCAAGCGCGAGCAGCTTCTCGCTTATCTTATGGACAAGAAAACCCCCTCGCTGGTTTTGTATTTGGCGCGGAAAACGAAGAATGCCGAAGGGAAATTCTTTGATGCGGCTTTATACCCGCTCAGCCCGTGGCAGCCCAAAACCGGATATGAAGTCGATCAGGCTTTGGTCTTGGCTCTGGTTCGTCAGGAGTCCCGCTTTAATCCCCATGCGGTCAGCTCAACTGGGGCAAAGGGCTTGATGCAGCTTTTGCCTTCCACGGCAAGAGATATGTCTTCATCTGAGGAGGAGAGTTTGAGCCGTCCCGATGTCAATCTGGCTGTGGGGCAGAAATACGTCCGGCATCTGCTAAAAGATCCTGCGGTTGGGAATGATCTCTTCAAAATGGCAATGGCCTATAACGCTGGGCCTGGAAATCTTGCTCGTTGGCAAAGAAACTCTTCTGAGAGCGCAAAGGATCCCTTGCTGTTCCTTGAAAGCATTCCTGCTGCTGAGACT
>CAYZAR010000296.1:0-1610 GCA_964476455.1 uncultured Micavibrio sp. | reverse complement strand
GCATATGGTCACGCAGACCTACATCATAGCTGGCACTTCCTGTACGGACGGTTTCGCCAAATTGATTTTCGAGCATTTTTCTTCTCCAAAGAGCAATATGTTCAATCAAATGCAATCACTGCACGACAGAAAATATAGTGTTAATTTTGTAAAAGACAAGAAAAACCGAACGTCTAGTCTGCTGTTGATCCGCTTTGGTTCTCTTGTGCCGCCCGCTGACGCAGTTTAAGCTCCAGTAATGCAGACAAGAGCATTTCCCGCCGCTTCAGACTCTGGTAAAGATCAGACCCTTGTTGCAAACTGGTAGCCTTTATTGCCGCCCGCTGACGCGTTACGTTTTCTGGAGATTCGTAAAGATTGGCAATAAACGCAGGATCTTGGTACATTTTCTTGGTCAGAATTTCCATCTGCGCATAATAGCTCGGTTTGCTTCCGATATGGGCTTCGGCATCCGCCGCTGAAAGCCCCAAATGTTGGATCACTGCTTTGATGCTTGCGGAGGAGGCTCCGCTTCCTTCAGATTTCTGTCCAACAATATCGGCAAAGGTATTTTGGGCAACGCCATGCGCCGCAATCGCGGCCCGCAAATCTTGAGCTGCTGCCGATTTTGTATCGGTTTGGAAAACACTCTTCGAGACCGCCGGAAGAACCTGCGCAACCGACAAGTTGCGGAACAGAGCAATAACATCTTCCTCAACAGGTGTCTTTGCCGCATCGGTAAAATTAGCCTTAATCGTCAAAGGAGCATCAAACACGCGCGCGTAATCTACGTCCCTATTAAATCGTGTATCACTCGCCCCAAGTCCCTTACAAAAAGATTCCAGTCCGTTGTTGTTATCAATCCGACGACAATATTTTCTTTGGAAGTCAGCAAGAAACGCCGCTCGGCCCTCACCTTCTGTTTTAGAAAAAGCCGTGTTTTTAACTTGTTTTTCTGTATCAATTAGAATTTCATTGAAAGCCATTTTGTTGGCGATAGCACGCGCTTCCGAAGCTGCCAGAGATGTACTCGCACTACCAAAAACACAAACACTTGTGCTTGGCTGATATTTTCGAGTGGATTCCAAATTTGCTTTTTGAATCGCCCGAAGTGCCCTCAATGTATTTTGGGCATCCATCATTGAGCCAAGTTGTCTGGCGTGGGTCGTGACATTCTTGATTATCTGATCCGACATTTTCATGGTCCCTCCCGTCCATGTCGCGTCATACATCGCTCCCGGGAAAGAAACTGCCATCTTCAAAGGTGCAGAAACTATGGTGGTTTCATGAGTCACTGACCCTTGAATAATATACGGAACAGAAGGCTTATTTGTATCTGGGGCTCCTCCCTTTTTGGCAGGAGGTTTGGATTGCTCAGGAATAAAGATAGGAGGTGGTGGGGTTTGAGATTTTCGAGACTTTTTGATCTTTTCAGCCTTAGCCGGAGGAGCAGCCTCTGGTAACGGAACACTTGAAATAGAAATCATAAGAGGTGATTCCGGAACTATTGTCCGTGGGCAACAAGTTTCTTGAACGTTCACAATACTTGCAATAAAGAAACCATCTCCTTTGGATAGCTTCTTATTAGATGTCGCCATGACTTCAAAGTAACCTTTCTCATTGGCTACCGC
>CAYZAR010000295.1:0-1612 GCA_964476455.1 uncultured Micavibrio sp. | reverse complement strand
CCATACGCCAGACCTATTCACAAACCTAATCAACGACTTGAATGCCGAACGATTTCATAACAAAGACATAGGCCATAAACAACAAACAGGTCGCCGCCAAGGAAATTGACAAGGCCAGCCAGAACCCCATGCCCGAGCGCAACAGAGCGGGACAAAGGATAAAAAACAACAAAGTCGGAATGTGAGCCCAAAAAATATTTTCCAGAAATCCAGATATTTTGGAATTGTCTTCTTTCTCTATATGCATCCAAATCGCAGTCATAAGCGATGTCATGGGAATGGAAACAAAGACCGCCCCCCATAGTGGAAATCTCTTGGCAAGTTCACTGGCTCCGGCAATGATCCCGCCTGAGACTAGGGCTTTGAACAGTAAAAACATATTTATTTCCGTAATCTATAGTGCGTTTGCAGTCCAAAAGATGAGGAATGTCACCGCATCCTACAATGGCTTTGGCCAAAACACCCACATCAAGGCTCCGACAATAGCAAGAAGCAGGAGCTTAGCCAGCACAATTTTCAAAATGGTTTGTCTGTTAAATACCATGTTAGGTCCACATCAGAGCGAAAATAAAAAATAAAAATTTTTTACCTCTTCAAGGGGGATTCCATCATACCAACCGTTGATAGCACAGATGTTCGAAAACAAAAAGTGACGAGAAAAAAGGTTTCAGATTTTTTCAGTTTTTGATATAGAACTAATATAGTCTTATTTAGATAAAAGGGAGTAAGAATTATGACATATATGGACGACCCCGCGACTAGAAAATCGAACCTTGCTTATATCCGCACCTCCATGCAGGAGCCTCTCCTTGAAAAAGAGCATGAGATGGAGCTTGCTCTAAGGTGGAGAGAGAACCATGACGAGAAAGCTCTGCATGAAATGATACGCTCCTACACGCGCCTTGTAGTGGCGGCGGCGGCGAAGTTCCGCAATTACGGCCTGCCGATGGGCGATTTGATTCAAGAGGGAAATCTGGGGCTCATGCAAGCTGCCTCAAAGTTCGAGCCAGAGAGGGGGTTCCGTTTTTCAACCTATGCCGCATGGTGGGTCAGAGCTTCGATTCAAGATTACGTTCTGCGCAACTGGTCCATCGTTCGAACTGGGACGACCTCGGCCCAGAAATCTTTGTTCTTCAATCTCCGCCGTCTGCGTTCTCGGATTGAGGGGGCTGCGACGGAGCATGGATTGACCGCCGAAGGCCGCGAGAAAATATCAAAACTTCTCGGAGTTAGCTCTCAAGAGGTCCAAGACATGGAGGGCCGTATGGCAGGGACGGATCAATCCTTGAACGCCACAATCAGTTTGGATGGAGAGGATGACTATCAATCGCTGCTTGCGGATGATCGCCCCAACCCCGAAGAAGTGGTCATCGGGCTAAAAGATTCGCAAACCCGTTCCCAATGGCTAGAGTCTGCCCTGAAAAAACTGAGCGAGAGGGAACAGAGGATTATTAAGGAACGTCATTTGCGTCACGAAACTGTAACCCTCGAAGATTTGGGGAAAAAGCTTGGCGTCAGCAAGGAGCGTGTACGCCAACTCGAGTCTCGCGCCATGGAAAAACTGAAAGATCACCTGATGTCCCGCGCCCCCAACGCCCGCGAGGTCTTGACC
>CAYZAR010000294.1:0-1637 GCA_964476455.1 uncultured Micavibrio sp. | reverse complement strand
CCCCGTCATCCCCGTTATTCTTGTCATCCCCGCCCCCGTGCGGGGATCCGGTGAAAATGAAAAAACACAAGGCCTTGAATACGCCAGACCCCCGCCTAAAGCGGGGGTGACGATAGGGGGATGAGGCGCGAAAAACGACCACTGCCTGAATGGTTTTGAGACCAGCCCTATTTTATGACATTAGGAAAGCCGTCTGGTATCCCGCCCAGCGCACAGAATCTCCTCAAATCTGCGGTTTACAGACTGGGGATGGAAGGCCTCCGGCAATAAACTCGGGCGCAGAGCTGAAATATCCGCCGGCCTGACTTGTCTCATCGCTTCTAGAAAATCATCCATACCCTCGACAACGCAAACGGCTTCCGGCGTGGCCAGAGCTGCGATTTCTTCAATTCCGCCGGAATCTCTTGTGGCAATCACAGGAGTTCCGACCGCCAAAGATTCGAGAACAACATTCGGCAACCCCTCAAAACGGGACGGCAGAAGAAAAGCGTCTGCGCTCCCCATCATTGGCCATGGTGTCTCGCTTAGTCCCGCCAAGGTCACACGATTCTCAAGGGCCAAAGAATTTATCAGCCTTTGTAAATTTTCTTGTTCTGGACCTTTGCCTAAAATCGTCAGGTGCCACGGGTAAGGGTGGTTGAGCCTTGGCAAGGCGGCGATAAGCCGATCAAACCCTTTTTGTGGATGAAGCCGTCCGGCACAAACAAACTGAACTGTATCTGCTCGCCTCGGGGGGAGCGGCCAATCTCCGCGTATTTTTTCCAAATTCACCGGATTGTGAAGCAAGATATGCACCACGCGGCGCAGCCCGACCAACGTCTGAAATTCGTCAATGATCTTTTGAGCCGGAGAAATCACAACATCGGCCAAAGGATAAAAAATGCGGTACAAAATTTTGACCAGCCACGCCCGCTTCTGCGTTTCAAAAAAGAAAGACGGGACAATCGCTTCTCTGACAATGAATCGGGTGCGCGGGAAAAAAGGCTTTAAGAACAACGTGACAATATTCAGATGGGCCATTGTTGTCACGACGATCTCAGGGGAGAGTTTCTTCAAACAGAAAAATAAAGCGGGAAGAGCTTTCAAAACCTTGCTCCCCCCAAGGCTGGTAAAGGGAATGTCAGGGGCAATCAAGGAGCGGAGTTCACCGCTCGAAGAAATGGTGAGAAATTGCGGATCAAATTTTTCGCGATCCAACCCATTCATGAGGGTAATGAGCACCCTCTCCGCCCCACCAGAATTGAGAGAAGGAAGAATGAAAAGAATGCGTTTTTTGGAAAAATTCCGATCCGTCATGAAAGCTCTTTCAAACGGGAAGGTACAACCTCAAGCGATTAAACACAATCAAAAGCGTGGAGGACAGCCCCAGCTTGTTCAGTTTTATACTCATGGGTTTTCAGCTTTGCTATGGACTCAAATATTTTAACTTTGTTAGGGCACGGCTTTACGGAACAAAAAATTGTAAACCTATCACCCTTGGAAATCCAATGCTTATCACCAGCAATATCTATCATCTGGTCCTGTGTCGCTACCCACGCATGAGCAACCAGAGAAGCCTGCTGATGACAGTCAGAACGGCGAGTAAATCCAGAAGGATCAATGCTAACTCCTTCTATTCTTGCGGCCCTCTTCAGGGG
>CAYZAR010000293.1:0-1647 GCA_964476455.1 uncultured Micavibrio sp. | reverse complement strand
CGTTCTTCCGCGTTGGCCTCGAAAGCAACCGGTTTCCCGATTGCAAAAGTGGCGGCAAAACTGGCGGTGGGCTATACCCTCGATGAGCTGAAAAACGATATTACCGGCGGTGCTACACCAGCCTCGTTTGAGCCGTCCATCGATTATGTTGTAACCAAGATCCCACGCTTTGCCTTCGAGAAATTCCCACAAGCCGATCCGACCCTAACGACCCAAATGAAATCCGTTGGTGAGGCAATGGCAATTGGCCGGACCTTCAAAGAATCCCTCCAAAAATGTCTCCGCTCCCTCGAAATCGGCAGAAGCGGGCTCGGTGGAGATGGCAAGCAGTGGCGAATTGGAACAGAAGTTTACGGCGACAGAGACATCCTTCCCCGCGACGTGATTTCCCGAAAACTCTCCGTTCCGAACGCCGAGCGAATCTTTTTCATCCGTCACGCGTTGCGTGCAGGATTCACGATTGAGGAAATCCTTGGCCTGACCAAGATAGACCGGTGGTTTCTGGTTCAGATTAAGGAAATCGTGGACTTTGAAGAAGTTCTTTCAACCGCATAAATAAACCACAAAAGGCATCAATTGTGAATCCTTACCAAGTGTTGCGAGCGGGAATAAAGGAAGTTCCCGCAGTAAAATATGCGCTTGCGGTTGCGGGCGTAATTGCTGTGGTCGCAATCATCGCGTCATTCAAACTAGATTGGCGGGTCGCGCTGGTGGGTGGGGTGGTCGTTTTTGTTTTCATGGCCGTCATGGTGGTGTTTTCCGGGCTGACCAAACTTGGCTCAACGGTTATACGAGGACCAGCAACATTTTTGCTTTGGGCTTTTGTTCTTTTGACCGTTGGTTCGGCATATCTGTTCGCGTCTTCAGTATTTTTTGACAAGCCACTGCCGCTTTCCGAATGGATCAAATCAAAACCAAGCCTACCACCGGAAAAACCGCTAGAAGTCACATCATAAACTAATGCTACTTCTCGCTCTTATTGGACTGATACTATCAACACAATACCTCTGTATTCTGGTAACGGTCATGGTGGCGGTAGCGGCTACTTGGATGTAACGCGCGGGAATTGTATGACAGGCAGAAAAGAGTGTGCGCTAGGCGTAGATTATTGGCCTCGTGTTGAAAACCCCATTGACGCCAACATACGTCACAACTCTGATTCAGGAGTCTGGGCTTCCAAGGAAGGAACGCATCTGAGAGCGGGCAAGGACATGACGGTTGTATATCGCAATGTCCAATGGGATGAGAAAACACATGTTCTAAGCTTTGACTGTGAAGTAACAGGATTTTGCAATACGGCACACCTTCATCAGGAATATCATTTGAGGTTAGTGGCTGATATCCTAACAAAGTCAAAACAAGTGCCGTAGCAATGTTTAATGCATTTACACAGCCATCCCACAGGCTGATGGAAAAAGAGGCTGGATGATTGGGTTCGGCCCTGCCACACGGCAGGGATGAAAAAAGAAGAACGCAACCATCCAACCGCGGCCAAGCTCTCCGTCCTGCGCCAGCTCTGCAATCTCATTCCCAATCATCTGGTGCCCGGGTTGGCGCGCGCGCACCGCTCGGAGGATCACGCCCGCACCTTTTGTATCCGTCCGGCGGGGCCATGTTTGAGGGCTCAGGCGGGAGAGGGGAGGGACT
>CAYZAR010000292.1:0-1653 GCA_964476455.1 uncultured Micavibrio sp. | reverse complement strand
CATTTAGCGATGCAAAACGCATCATAGGAGATAAAGAACATTATGAACGCCAGCACCTTTTCAGCACCTTCCTTTCTTTCACCATCTTCCTCTGCAAACTTATGGACTTCTAGAGAAGCTTGCCAAGCCACGGGCGGCAAAGCGGAAGGAAATTGGGTAGCAAGTGGAATCTCAATTGATAGCCGATCCGTTCAGGCAGGCGATTTATTTATCGCTATCAACGGAGAAACACTGGATGGTCATTCTTTTGTGAAAGACGCTCTTTCCAAAGGAGCTGTGGCTGCGGTGGTTAGCCAGAAAGTCGAAGGGATTCCTCCTGAGAAGATTTTGATCGTTGCAGATACCTTGAAGGCAATGGAAGATTTAGGGCGCGCAGCAAGAAGCCGTACAGCGGCCAAAATTATTGGTATTACTGGCAGTGTTGGCAAAACCGGAACAAAGGAAATGCTGGGGCGGGCTTTCGGAGCTTGCGGTCAAACGCACTACAGCGAGAAAAGCCTCAACAACCATTGGGGAGTTCCTTTGTCTCTTTCGCGGATGCACGCTGGAACAGATTACGGCATTTTTGAAATGGGAATGAACCACCCAAATGAAATCACGCCATTGACGGCTCAGGTGCGGCCCCATTTGGCAATTATTACCACGGTGGCTCCCACCCATATTGAGCATTTTTCCGATGGTCTGGATGGGATTGCGCGGGCGAAGGCTGAAATTTTCTCTAGCATGGACGAGCATGGAATTGCTTTACTAAACTGTGATATTCCTCAATTTGATTTTCTACAAAGCGAGGCGAAGCGTTACGGACTCAAAAAGATTTTTTCCTTTGGCGAAGGTGAGGGAGCTCATGCTCGTCTCGTAGATTGTCTTGTCGCCTCGAACGGAACGCGGGTGCAGGCAAATATTCTGGGTGAGGAGATGACCTTTACGCTCAAGGATGCAGGAAAGCACATTGCGATGAATGCGCTTTCGGTCTTGCTGGCGGTTAAACTTCTTGGTGCGGATTTGAGCAAAGCAGTTTCGGCAATAGAGGCAATCGAACCCCCCGCTGGTCGTGGTCGGCGGGAATATCTGAATATCGGGGACCCTGCCAATCCGGTGACTTTGATTGACGAGAGTTATAATGCTTCCCCTGTCGCGATGCAGGCGGCTTTCAAAGTTATGGCTCTCATTGATCCCGGGCGTGGGGGACGGCGCATTGCTGTGCTTGGTGATATGTTGGAGCTAGGTGCCGAAAGCGCACGATTACACGCAGATCTAGCTTTACCGCTTAAGGCTGCGGATGTTGATTTGGTGTATACTTGCGGAACCTTGATGAAAAATCTTTACGATGCTTTGCCAAATGATAACCGAGGAGGACATCGTGAGAATAGCCGTGAACTTGCCCAGATTGTTCCTGATGTTCTTGTCCCCGGGGATGTTGTCATGGTCAAAGGGTCTTATGGCAGCAAGATGAATTTGGTTGTTGAAGCCCTCCGCGCTCTTCCCGCTAAACGCGGAGAAGTTGCTAACACCAAGCAAGGATAGGAAAATGATGTTATGCTGAATCTTTTATCGTCGCTGAGTGAGCATTTTATATTTTTCAATCTGTTTCGGTACATTACGTTTCGGACGGGCGGAGCAATTCTAACATCCCTGATTATTTCCTTTTTGATC
>CAYZAR010000291.1:0-1680 GCA_964476455.1 uncultured Micavibrio sp. | reverse complement strand
ATGTTCGTGTGGCTGTCCGTCGCCTATTAAACCAGATTTTTGGTTTCAAACCAAAGGTTTCTGTCCATTTGATAAGAGTTTAGATTAACTCTTATCTTTGTGGACGGAACGGCCTGTATGTCATAAGTTGAAGTGTAACCTGATGGAGATAGATAATGCGCTTTTCGAAGTTATTTTTAGCGGTTTGTGGATTGGCTCTTGTGTCCGGCGTGGCTCAGGCGAAGGACCCAACCGATGGTCAGAGCGGATCAATCGCTGTTGAGAATATGTTGTGTGGACAAGTATATGTTGCCCATAACGGTGCAGGGGCAGCCTACACTCCCGGGGTGGATGTGGACGGGAATTCTGTTGCTCCGGCAGATTTGCCTGCTGCTGCGAGTCCGGCAGTTGCTGTACCAGATTATATAGAGGTTCCCTTGACGGTGAATTTGGCGGAAAAACTCAGCCAACCTCTTCCAGAGGGGGCCGAGATGAAGGGCGTTGTCGGAAATTTGCGTTTGTACAAAAGCGGCAAGGTTGAATATAACGGCCAAGATTTGACACCGAGGGTTACCACGCTTTGCGCAGGCAAAAGCCAATCTCATCCTGAAGCAATTATTCCTGCGCCTGCACCTGCTCCGCTTGATTCGGCAGACCAACCGATTACGGGGGATACTGCTCCGACTTTGACGGCCCCTGCACCGGAAAATACCTTGATTTCTCCAGATGTTCCTATTCCCGGGGCTGTGGCTCCGTCCATGACGGAAAACCCGAAACCTCCAAAATCATCGTTTGATATTCCACGAAAAACGGTCAACGTCTCGCGTTAACACAGGTAAACGAAAAAATGTCTCAATCGGCACAAGCAGCCAAAGTTGCTGCACCTAAAACAGCGATTTCTCCAACGCGCAGTGAAAACTTTCCAGAGTGGTATCAGGAAGTCATAAAGGCTGCGGGGCTTGCGGAAAACTCACCTGTACGGGGATGTATGGTTATTAAGCCCTACGGCTATGCCATTTGGGAATACATCCAACGGGCCCTTGATGACAAGATCAAGGCTGAAGGAGTCCAAAATGCTTATTTCCCTTTGCTGATTCCCCTCAGTTTTATCAGTCGGGAAGCTGAACACGTTGATGGTTTTGCCAAAGAATGTGCCATCGTTACGCACCATCGCCTTGAGAAAGGAAAAGATGGTGGGCTTGTTCCAGCGGCAGATTCCGAATTGGAAGAACCTCTGATTATTCGTCCAACGTCGGAAACCATCATCGGCGATTCCATGTCCAACTGGATTCAGTCCTATCGTGACTTGCCTTTGCTACTGAACCAGTGGTGCAATGTCATGCGGTGGGAAATGCGGACACGTCTTTTCTTGCGCACGTCTGAATTTCTTTGGCAGGAAGGGCATAATGCCTTTGAAACTTCTATTGAGGCTGAAAAAGACGCTCGGAAAATGCTGGATGTTTATAACTCTCTTTACGAAGAGTTTTTTGCCATTCCGGGCTTTACGGGTGAGAAAACAGCGGATGAAAGATTTCCCGGGGCTTTGCGCAGTTATACGGTCGAAGCTATGATGCAAGACGGAAAAGCGTTACAGGCTTGCACCTCGCATTTCTTGGGACAGAATTTCGCGCATTCCTGCGGGATAAAATTTCAGGGCCGCGATGGTCAAGAGCATCATGCATGGACAACATCATGGGGGCT
>CAYZAR010000290.1:0-1684 GCA_964476455.1 uncultured Micavibrio sp. | reverse complement strand
TCGGTATAGCCCGTTAAGCTGCTTCCGCTGCAGTTGAGAGGATTTGATCCATCGGCAACTGCCTTTGTGATGCTCAAAACTCCTTCATAAGATTCACTCGTAATTTCAGAGTGTCTCAGCTTGATGTTAAAAGTAGTCACCATAGCATCAGGAGAACCGTGTACTGTTGCTTCGTAATAGGGATTTGCGAAACTTGCGTCGCTCTTCTTTTCAAGCAGAACGCTATCTGCAGTAATAACGCTGCCGTCAATTGAAATCAGACCAGCCATGTCTGCCGTTAAATCGATGGACTCTCCATTTCCGGGGAGTGTGTAACCTTGGACGTTAGCCACACACATCATGGAAGCTAAGAGGTAAGTCCCCACGTCAGTCATTGTAGTCACACCCCGGACACGATTATTAAACTGAGCAACCGCACAGGCTGATCCATCTACCGAATCGTTCGCGGTCCAAATACCCAAATCCCCTCCTGGAAGCGAGCCACTGCTGTCATCAAAATCATGGTGGGTAAAGTTCAAAGTAGGCCCATAGCAAGTAGCATTTATGGGAGAGATAACATATACACTTACGGCACAGTCCTCTAATTTTGTCGCGCGCAAAGTCGCCAAGAGATCTGCAGCTTTTTCTCGTGCAGATAAGATAGGCGCAGGTATTCGTAAGATGTTTTGCTTGGTGTTATCGGGAGCTCCCGGTGAAGCAATAACAAGACCCTCCGGGTAGGCCGCTTCAAACGGATTGCTTAGCACCGGATCAGTTGTGGTCGTCGATGATGACGAACTATTACAAGAAACCAAAAGAACAGCAAGAAAGGCTTGAACAAGATGACCACGCTTCATTAGAAATTATCCTCCAGTTCAATATTCTCGCTTAAGTCTTGCTAAAAAATCCAGAAGTCCGAGAAAATGAAGTTAACACAGAGGTTCAAGGTCTAAATAGCTTTTATTTATAGTTCTTTTTCCACAGCTTTTTTAATTTCATCAAAAGTATAAACACGAACTTGATGGGGATTTCGAAACCAAAACGCAACCGTTTGATTGGCCTCAGAGACTTCCACACGATCCACCCATTCCGACGACGAGGGCCTTAGTCGAAATGTACTTCCGTCCCTCAAAGATGTTAAAAGAAAAAATCCCCCTTCCGCATTTCGAAATACTGCTCTCATCAGGTAGCCATTCAAAGTACCCTGAAAATCCGTATAATCATGATATCGCCGCAATCCAAAGGCCTCGCCTTCAACATCACGCAGCGACCAAAGCCCTAGAACTCCTGCCCCAGCGGGCGCTACTATGTTTCCGTCCCAAAATCCGAATCTATCACCATCGAAAGCCAGTCGTTTTGGAGTAAGTGCTTGCCAGGACTCGCTGTTCTTCGTCTCAAAGATTTGAAGTACTTTACTTTCTGTGGAGAAAGCAAAAAGGCCGCGCGATGAATCGAATTTAATTTGTGACAAAGTGGGCTGATCTACTGCAAGACCCTGCAGTATCTCTCCACTTTCAAAATCGACACGTGAAATCCTATACCGGTTCTCGGAGTTTTTTTGAACATAGCCCAATGCCCCCGCGACACTCGACAAAAACAAATGTCGTCCTCCCTGTTGATCCAAAAGCATTTCTGTACCGGGCTCTAGCGTAGGAAGAACTCCTTGCGCCCGTCCTGGCTGGTGATTTTGCGGCTCGCGATCGCG
>CAYZAR010000289.1:0-1713 GCA_964476455.1 uncultured Micavibrio sp. | reverse complement strand
CGAATACTCTTTGGCAAAACATTATTTGCAGCAAGCACTTACCCTACAACGGCTGCTACGTGATCAATCGGGGATTGCATTAACCCAGGTACTACTAGGTGATCTTTATAGGAAGTTGGGTCTATACGCAGAAGCACAACAAGAATATGAACAGACACGACGGCACTTTGAGCTAATCAATGGCCCCTATTGGGAAAGTTGGCTTTACACCAGCTATGGATATCTGCAACTTCAGCTTGGTGATCTGACCTCCGCAGTCACTTTTTGTAAGCGGGCGCTGCAAGTAACAAAACAAGGCCAGATTAATGCCCTCGCCCAGGGGGCATTGATTTGTTTGGGCCATGCGCTCAATGGTTTGGGCGATCAACGTGCGGCGCGCGATTACTATCAACACTCTGTCGACCTTCAGGCATCGGCCACTAGTACCTACCGTCTACCAGATGCCCATGCTAGCGTCGCCGCTTTTCTATTGTCACAAAACGAGCTGTCAGAAGCAATGATCCATACCGAAGCGGCACTGACAATTATGCTGCAAGAGGGCATTGTGCGAGCGGATGAGCCATTTCAGGTCTATTGGGCATGCGTGAATGTGCTGAGAGTAAACCAGGACACTCGTGCTGAGGAAGTTTTACACAAAGCCTACCATGCCCTGCAAGAAACTGCTAACAAATTAGGGGACGTCATGTTGCGATATTCTTTTCTCGAAAATGTGGTTGCTAATCGGAATTTGGTGGCAATGGCCCAAGCCACCAGAATCAAACTGTGAGAGCGTCTTTTAATCCAACGAAATTCCCAATTCAGCCAACTTTGCCGCATAACGCGCTGCCCGCTGGTTGGCAAGCGACGCCTGTTTTTCAGCCTCTAAGGCCCTTTCCTCAGCTTCCTCGGCTCGTTCCCGCTCCGCCCGCAAAAAGGGCGAGGTGAAATGTTGATAGATCGAATCGCCGATCATCTGTGGTGGTTCGGGTAACGAGTAAAGATCGCTTTCGCGCAGTTGGAAATGGGGCAACACAGTCGAGTGAATGATGCCATTTTGTGGTTGGATAGGGACATAAATCCCCTGCTCATTCAAACGGTAGAAGACTGTCTCTTTACGGTTGTCATCCAAAATGTAATACTCACGCACTCCAGCTTGTGCATACTCCAACTTTTTGGTTTTCGTGTCACGTTCTATTTCCTTCTTGGTGGAATCGGAAAGTGACTCGATACAAATATCGAAGATGCCTCGATAACTACGATCTTTGTCACCCAGAGGCACAGGATTACTGTTGAGGACGACGGCAAGATCTGGCTTGCGTATGGTCGTTTTGCGTGGCAATTTCAAACGAAACCCCATCTCCACCCCAATCATTCGCGCGATTGGGTAGACATGTAGATAATCCTTTAGCAGTGCTAAAAACCACAAATAGACGCGAAATTGGGCATAATCACTCACGGGGCGGACCTCAAGCTTTCCATCGTTCCATTCGTAGCTGAAATCAGGATGAGAATAGTAATGCTCCCAGTACTCCTCCTCGGAAACAATACGCCCCTCTTCTGATTCGAATGCCTCTTCCTCATGAAAGCCGTTGGTTGCCAAACGCTCTTCCAGCAGGTAGCTGGTTGGCGTCCCATGCAAGCCGTAGGTATAGGCAGTCTTGTCCTTCCACTCGCGCGAACGCATGTCCGCGACAGTCGGAAAAAACACCGTCGACGCCTTGAAAACACCGGGCG
>CAYZAR010000288.1:0-1736 GCA_964476455.1 uncultured Micavibrio sp. | reverse complement strand
TGCCAAGGCTGGTGGTATTGATGAGCGCGATAGAATCTTCTAATCCAACATTGCGCATTCCCCACTCGTAGGGCTTAATCCCAAAGTCATCGGCCAAACGTTTTGCCTTTTCCCAGCTACGATTGGCGACTCTAATTTCACAAACCCCCGCTTTTTGTAGAGCATAAATAATAGCGCGAGAGGCTCCCCCTGCTCCCAAAACCGTGGCAGGTCCGAGGGACCAGTCAAAGCGGGGGAGAGTTTCACGGACATTTTCCATGAACCCAAACGCATCGGTATTTCGCCCCTCAATATCACCGGAGAGGTGATGAACAACTGTATTCACTGCCCCTATAGCCTTTGCTTCGTCACTCATGGTCGTACAAAGGTCCATAATTGATTGCTTATGCGGCAAGGTCACATTAAATCCCTTAAGTCCACTGGAGTTTAGCAAGCTTTCTGCTTCCTTCAGCAAGTTTTCAGGAGAAATATCATAAGCTGCATACTCCCCATTTATCCCATATTTTTGTAACCAGTACTGATGGATGAGTGGGGATTTGCTATGAGCAATAGGATGTCCAATAACGCCAGCTTTCATCATGCTTTGGACTCGTGTCTTTCTTTACTTCTTTGCAAAAGAACTATGATCTCAGCAGCAGTTTCTTCAACCGATCTCTTGGTCACGTCAATAACTGGCCAACCTTGCTCACGGAAGAACTTTTGGGCTTTTTGCACTTCTTCTTCAACTCGTTCAGGGTCGATATAACTATTGCCAGACAAATGACGAGATTTTTGGTCTGTCCGTATCCTTGATGCACGAACTTCAATCAAACGGTCTGCCGATTCGGTCAAGGCAACAAAAAGAGGTTTCTTTAAGGACAGCACTTCTTTGGGAAAACCCACTTCGAAAACCAAAGGAATATTGGCGGCACGAATCCCTTGCCGCGCCAGATAGATACAGGTTGGGGTTTTCGATGTACGCGAAACGCCGACTAGAATCACATCAGCCGTTTCAATTCCCTTGAGAGTTTGCCCGTCATCGAAGCTCATGGCAAAGTCGATTGCCTCCATGCGGCGGAAATAGGTATCATCCAGTTTATGTTGCAGTCCGGGAAGTCCCTTGGGAGGCTGTCCGAGAAAAGCGGAAAGCCCTTCAAGAATGGGGGACATCACAGCAATGCACGGAAGAGAAAAACGGGCACAAGCGGATTCTAATTCTCCAATCATGCTCGCATCCACCAACGTATAAAGAACTGGCCCCGGATGGTCTTCAAGATCGCGGATGACTCGTTCCAGTTGGCGGGACGAGCGCACCAAAGGCCAGAGTTTTTGATGGGGACTTATCAAATCAAACTGAGCAAGAGCTGCTTCGGCCAAGCCTTGCAGTGTTGCTCCTGTTGCGTCTGAAACCAGATGAACGACAATGTCTTTGTTGGTAGATGTCATAGGAGGACACTAAGCCAAAGAGGGGAGGGAGAGAAGAGGGCAGCATGAGAGATATGTTAATTAACATAATTTGTTTCAAAATGGGCTATTCTCTAAAAACATTTTTCCTTTCCTGAGTCTTGTAGATAAGATTACCTTAAATAACCAAGGATATTTCTCATGAACCGCTTCGCCTTTCTTTTCTTCCTCTTTCTTCTCCTCTTGCCGACTTCGGTCTTTGCTGGATGTCCACCTATTGAGGGAGAAAGCCCTGATGAGGCGATTGTGGGGAGCTTTGTGCGATTAGCTACTAAAATGGGTGTAGGCTGTCC
>CAYZAR010000287.1:0-1748 GCA_964476455.1 uncultured Micavibrio sp. | reverse complement strand
ATCGCAAGAAACAAAAGCATCAAAGCTAGCAATAGATTTTTCATTTTGGTTTCTCCTTTACTGTTTCTTTCTGGACTCTCTCTTGCGCCAGAGTGAGGGTTATTTTATTTCATATGGCTTGGTTATACGGAGAAGAGTTGCATCATAATCGGGATATTTTTTAAAAATTCTGTCAATAGATCCAACATCTACCATGTTCTGCAGCGTAATGTTCAACATACTTTTATATTTCTCATCACCAATTGGGACGGCAAAAGTCGCTGGCATAACGCGAACCGGACCGCCCTTGACTTGACGAATTTTTCCGGGATGTTCTCTCATAAATTCCATCGCGGGGACAGGCTCAACAGCTATTACATCGGCCTTCCCTGAGTCCAAATTCAGAAGAAGATCAACAACAGTCGACATCTGAGGCAAAGCCACCTTCTGAGCTTTCGAGTAAAGTTCGCTCCCTAGAATGGAGTTCATATCTCCATCAAGACTGGCGTAGCCCACATCATTATAATTAACTTTTTCGTGTGTTTAATAAAATCGCAGGTCACCTTCCTTGACGTAAAGGTAATAGGAACCGTAAGCAAATGGGATAGTGAAATCAACGACTCTCGCCCTCGCAGGAGTGGAAGCAACAGGACCGCAAACCAGATCATACCTTCCCGTAGAATACCCTTCAAACATAGTTGATGTATCAACTTCAGCCACCCACTCAACTTTCAGACTAAGCTGCTTTCCTATTTCGTCCATCATATCTGACGCAATTCCAGAAAGTTTTCCAGTATTGGGATCCTTAGCCAAGAAAGGGGGCCAAATATAGTACCCGCACCTGATGGTTCCTGTCCGCATGACGCGGTCATAGGTAGATTCCTTTGGGGAATCCTCGGCCCATGCGGGCATCGCAAGAAACAAAAGCATTAGAGCAAGCAAGATATTTTTCATTTTGGTTTCTCCTTTTTATCAATCTAAGTTACTGTCAAAAGATTTATGAACGTCTCTAGCGGATAGCATTTTTACCTATTCGTAAGGACGTGAGGGAAGAAGAATGGAGTCAGGATACTCTTCGTATTTAGCAATAATCTTGTCAATAGCTCCACTATACTGGAGTTCGTGCGTCACCGTGTTCATCATTTGCCTCAACGAATCTTCTCCAAGCTTCATTGAAAGAGTGTTAGGAAACAACCTCACTGGTCGTGGCAAAGGGACACGCCGTAACTTTCCCGGGTTCTTTTCTTGATATGCCAGTCCTGTGGTCAATGCAGTAATTGTGATATCAGCTTTGCCATTTGTAACATTCATCAACATCTGCGAGGCATCCGCATTTTGGGGCAAAGAAACTGTTTTTGCCCGCGAGAAATCTTGCCTCGCTATGATACTCGACATCTCGCCGTCAATCGTTGAAATAGTAACGCTGGGGTCATCAATAGCGCCTTTATTGTTATCAAATCTCCGTTCTCCCTCTCGGGCAAACGGAACAAGAGGAAGAAAAAAGATTGGATCAGCATAGTCTAGATACTTTCCGCGACTTGCATTCGGCCAATCGGCAGAACAAAGCATATCAAACCGACCGAGGCGTAGTGCTTCAACATATCCTGCTGGAGTGGTCTCTTCCGTCCACTCGATTTTAAGATCAAGCGCCTTCCCCACGGCTTCCATATACTCGTAAAATATTCCCGAATACTCCTCCGTGTTGGGATCCTTCATAAACATCGGTGCCCATACCACATACCCGCACCTGATGGTTCCTGTCCGCATGA
>CAYZAR010000286.1:0-1755 GCA_964476455.1 uncultured Micavibrio sp. | reverse complement strand
CCTAGAAAGTCATACAGCGCATCGTAGATAGGGCGCAAATAGGGGTCTATTTTTTCCCGCATATCCCCGGGGAGAAACCCTAGTTTTTCACCAGCTTCAACTGCAGGGCGGCAGAAAATCAGACGTTCAATCATCTGTTTTTCGTACATTTCGACACCAACAGCGACAGCCAGATAGGTTTTCCCTGTTCCTGCAGGGCCAATGCCGAAAACCATTTCCTTTTTGCGCAAAGCCTCAACATACTTGGCTTGATTGCGCGTGCGCGGCATCAAGCTTCGGCGTTTTATCTGTATAGCCGCTTGGTCCTGAACCGCTTCATCGTTGGCATTTGATCCAGCAGAGCTTGATTTTTCAGTCGTCACAGAAGAGTCCTTTCGTCCAAAATGAATGGCGGCATCAACATCGGCAATTGAAACATCATAATTTTTCTGGGCGCGGCTCCAAAGTCGGTGAAGAACCGTCTCCGCCAAGGCCACGGAGGACTCATCCCCAGACAAACTGAGCGTATTTCCGCGATCTAGAATGCGAATCCCAAGGGTTTTTTCGAGGTAATTGATATTGGCGTTGTGCTCCCCGTAAAGCAGAGGCAGCGCAGACAGATTGTCAAACTGAAGGGTGGGGATGTCGATTCTCCTGAAAAACAATATTGTCTTTATATCTTACCATGAAACAGGAAAAAGGATAACAGGGAATTAAAGTTGGAAAATACGTCTTGACAGAGAGCGGTAGCGGCTATACTTCTGTCAAATGCAAGCTCGTTGCACACAGATTGAAGGGGTAAATTAATGGAATCTCTTGTTGCTTCTGCTTCACAGCCAAAAGAAGCACTGGAAGGGCTGCCTCTTCTAGTCAATCGTGATGTTATTGCGGGTCGGGTTTCTTACTCCTTCGCCGCCCACTACTTGCTGGGTGTAGATGGCCAAGGCCGTCGTTTGCTGGAGTTCCTTGAGAGCCGCGCCGGAGTTGTGATGTCAAAACCCGATAAGTATCAGGCATGGCTCAAATCCGAATTCATGAAACTCCAAGATCCGAATGCCCCAGAAGAAATTTTGGCCCGCGCTCGCAAAGATTTTGGTGTTGAAAGCAATCAAGACTTGGCAAACCTATGCACAGTCGGGTGCGGGACAAATGTGTTGTTTCGCTTCTCTGACGGTATTTTTTACGCTTCGGTTGAAAGAACGGCTCCGAAGCAAACAGATGCGGGAGCTGTCAACCCGGGGGCTTACTCCCGTGCGGCGGGAAGCTCAACAGGTGACCTTACCACAACTGCTCTGCGCGAACTTAATGAAGAACTGTTTATTGTCGTTCGTTTGGCAGGAAAGCCTACGGCTCTTCATATCGTTCCAGAACTGTATCAGGGTGTCCGCCCAGAGCAAAAGCAAGCTATTTTAGAAACGCGTCGTGATAGATTTTCAGGTATTTTAGAAGCAAACGGCCACCAAATTTCTTTGACCAATCACTTTGAAATGTGTACGCCTTGTTTGAGCGTTTGCTCTCTTACGGAAGCGATTGTTGAGCGGACTCCCTTTGGTGATAACGTGTTGGAAGACCGTGTGTTTGGTCACTCGCCAGCTCAAATGGATGTTAATGGCATTGATGCTATCACGGTTGTTGATCTGCCTTTTGTCTCTAGCTCTGATGTTGAATGTCTTCTTGACGGAGAAAAGAACCAAAAAGGGGGCCTTTTAAGAAGGAAATGGGTATTGCTTCCTCTGGATGAAATGCATCGCCAACTCACAAGCGGTGAGATCACTA
>CAYZAR010000285.1:0-1756 GCA_964476455.1 uncultured Micavibrio sp. | reverse complement strand
ATATAGGGACCAAGGTCAATCGGGCCGTCTTCCCGCACACTTGCCAGCCGATCCCGCCCCGAGAGAATATAAGAGATGCGATCCATCACCTCCCCAAGCCGGACAGGTGGAACAACCAGTAAAAATTTGGTTTCTTCCTGAACCCCTTCCCCAGCGTGATCTCCCAGAACAAGGTCCGGCGGTATGTTCGGGTCAATGCGCAGATTTTTTCGGCAAGCCACCTGCTCTTCCAGCAAATGTTGCAAAACGGTGTCTTGGACAGATAGGTGAATGTTTTTGGTCATCATAACCGCCTACTCTACGCGATTGCGCCGCTAAAAAGAATTGACTCTCTGTAAAACACTTGAAATTTTTTATAGGTTTTGTTAGAGTATTCCTCAAGTGAGGTCACATGAATTTTAAGTCTCTAAGAAGTGCTTTTGGTAAGACCGACCCGAGAGCCCTTGATTTGGCGGATGGTATGGGTCCGGTGGCTTGGTGCAGAGCCGCACTACAAAAGTTATACGCGGCTATGGGGTTTAGACAATTTCAAGGCTCCTACGCTACGAGGCGGGTGAGGGAGAGTGCTCCCCCTGCGCCGGAGCCGAAATAATTCGGCTTTCCATTAAAGGTTTCAAAGGACGGGTTTGCCGTCCTTTTTCTTTTGCGCAAAGTCGTTTTTCCCATTCCTAGGATTAAAAACTTATGCGACACTGGCCCTATGTTGACTCACGAAAAAATTTGGACAGCGATTGACCGGCTAGCCAGCATCAGCGGCTATTCCACCTCTGGCCTTGCCAAAAAGGCTGGGCTTGATCCGACCAGCTTTAACAAAAGCAAACGCACCGCGCCAGACGGCAAGCCGCGCTGGCCCTCGACGGAGAGTTTATCTCTTGTTCTCGCGGCAACGGGAGCCAGCTTGTCAGACCTCTTGGCCCTTGTGGAAGATGAAGCTGGGCATATCACGAGTTCCGCCGCTGCCTGTTTTATTCCCGTGATCGGCACAGCCCAAGCTGGGAAAAACGGATTTTTTGATGATGCGGGGTATCCGGTTGGGGAAGGTTGGGATGTTATCCAGTTTCCGCATCAGGAGAAAGATGGGCTACGCGTTTACGCCCTAGAGATCAGCGGGGACTCAATGGAGCCTCTCTACCGTAAGGGTGATCGCTTAATTGTCGCCCCGGGGGCCCCCATTAAACGCGGAGACCGTGTTGTCCTGCGCACTCTTCGTGGGGAAGTCATGGCCAAAGAAGTTGCCCGCCAAACTGCGAACCGTCTGGATCTAAAATCCCTCAACCCCGATCACGAGGACCGGAGCTTTCTTCTGCATGAAATTTCGTGGGTCGCCCGTATCGTTTGGGTCAGCCAATAAGCTCAGCCGTGCTGCATCTGGGCTTGTTGGGCGCGAACGCGGTCGATGTTATCGGAAGAATTTCTAAACTCTGAGCGGTCTTCCCCATTGTCGGCCAGTGCAAAACAAAGAGACAAGTTCCCCAATCTCCCTCCCAGCAAACGATGCTGTTGTGGCGATGTTGAAGCTTTTCCGTCTTGATGTCTGGTTATTTTTACACACCCATTTGAGTTTCTTAATCCGTTAGTGGACGGGCCTTATGTCACAAAATGGCAAGACAAGCAAGAAAATGTTTTACATCTCCACATCATTTTTTAACAAAAATCTTGCTCTCCCTCCCTGAAAAGGGGTATGTTTCTCTTGCTCTATTCTTATGTCTATTTATAACAAGGGTTGTGTACAATGAATATTTCTCCTGCACTCGCT
>CAYZAR010000284.1:0-1758 GCA_964476455.1 uncultured Micavibrio sp. | reverse complement strand
CCATCGCTCACCGCGATTGGCTCATACAGGTCTCTTCATACACGGATTGGTATCAATCCAAAAAAGTCACTTGGCCCGCCGAAAACCAAAACACCGGTATTCGTCATTATCTGGCTCGCTTTCATCGCAAGACCCTGTGCTACTCCAAATCCCCCCAGATGGCCGAATTATCCCTTTATCTCCACCTCGATCGCGTCAATACTATATTAATTTAGCAATGCCTCGTCAAAATAAACGAACAACTAGCAGCAAACGCTCCAAGCTGTATTGCCGAAAAACCCGAACGAATCGAAACTATTCCGGCGTTTTTTCTGCGTTCAATAGGCTGAGCCCGTAAAGTGCCGCAGTTTCCGTCCGCAAGATACGCGGACCAAGACCAACGGGAATCACAAAGTTGCGGTTTTGCAGCAAAGTAACCTCCTCGGCGGAAAAGCCTCCCTCTGGTCCTATCAGAAAACCTCGATCCCCTGAAATGAACGAGCAGAAGCTCCTCAAGGAAACAGCGTCCTGTCGCTCAAGAGCGGCATAAAGAGGGACGGCTTTCCCCCATATTTCCAGAAACTGAAACAATGGGACAATCGAGGATAAGAGAGGAACATCCAGACGTTCACATTGTTCTGTTGCTTCCTTAACTTGAGCTGTAACTCGCTCGAAATTCAAATCACGATTCACACTGTGCTGAGTCGTCACGGGGTGAAGGTCAGTTACTCCCAATTCCACCGCCTTTTCAATCAGGAAATCAAGACGGTCCTTTTTAAGAAGAGGAAAAACCAGATGAAGACGAAAGGAAATTTTAGGAGGGAGACAAATTTGACGAAGCAGCAAAATGGAAACGCATTTTTTCCCAACCCATTTAATCTTACACAAGAACTCACCACTTTCTTGATAAAACACACGCAGCTACGCAACATCTGGACGGCGCAGAACGGTTCTGAGATAATGAGCTTGATCATCGGGCAAACAAATATCGCCTTCGTCTTCCTTCACGGGAAAACCGAGAAGGAGTCTCGGTAAGCGATAGTCAAAATTAAGGTCGGGAGTCATCATCATGGAACATAGCCATAGCATAAAGCCCAACACACCGCACACGGATATTCAATCCGGTGGATGGATTGAACAGAAATTACCTCCCCACGCTCGGCCTTTTGCGTATCTCATGAGACTTGACCGCCCTATTGGCACATGGCTGTTGCTCCTTCCCGGGTGGTGGGCGATTTTAGCCGCAGCAGGTGGGGTCTCAGGCCTAGGTGTATGGGGCTGGTATGTTTTGTCTCTCTTTGGCCTAGGAGCTATCATTATGAGAGGAGCTGGTTGTGCCATCAACGACTTATGGGACCGCAAAATCGATCGACAAGTAGAGCGCACAAAATCACGCCCTCTCGCCGCCGGAGATATAACTCCCTTGCAAGCGGTCTTACTGATTTTGGTTTTGCTCTGGATGGGGCTTTTAATTCTTGTTCAACTCCCCACCTCCGCTATTTTGGTTGGGGTTGCCTCGCTTGGTTTGGTTGGGATTTACCCTCTAGCCAAACGGGTGATGCAGTGTCCTCAGCTAATTCTCGGCTTCACATTTAATGTCGGGGCTCTTATGGGGTGGGCAAGTCTGCGCGGAGAAATCAATGCTCCAGCGATACTGCTTTATGGCGCAGGAATATGCTGGACACTTGGCTATGATACAATCTATGCCCATCAGGACAAAAAAGACGATGCCCTCATAGGGATCAAGTCCACGGCTCTATGGTTCGCCCAGTGCAGCCC
>CAYZAR010000283.1:0-1761 GCA_964476455.1 uncultured Micavibrio sp. | reverse complement strand
CCGTTATTCAAAGCATCCCGAACAGTTTTCATGAATTCAAGTTGATCTTTTAACTCTTTCTCTCCCGACTTGGCTTTCTTGGAGAGGTTTTCAATCTGGCGGTCCAAACTTTCAAGATCAGCCAGCATCAATTCGGTTTCGATGATGTCCGCATCACGAATAGGATCAACCGAGTTTTCAACATGGGTAATATTTTCGTCTTCAAAACATCTCAGAACATGAATAATCGCATCAACTTGACGAATATTGGCAAGGAATTTGTTCCCCAGCCCCTCGCCCTTTGAAGCCCCTTTGACGAGGCCGGCAATATCAACGAACTCAAGTTGCGTGGGCACAATCGTGGCCGATTTTCCGATCTGAGAAATGAGAGTCAAGCGATCATCTGGCACAGCCACACGGCCAATATTCGGTTCAATTGTGCAAAAGGGGAAATTTGCGGCCTGCGCCGCCGCCGTTGCGGTGAGGGCGTTAAACAGCGTTGATTTCCCGACATTCGGCAAACCGACAATTCCACAATTAAATCCCATTTTTATCGTCCTTTTTCTCTTTAGGGGGCTTAGGCGACCCAGTCGCTTGTGCCACGTTGTTCAAAAACTCGCTGTCTTCTCCGCCCAGCAAAAGAGGCGTATTTTTAGCAACCTCCTTCAAGAGAGGATCAAGCCACGTCTCTTCGTCCTTGCTAAAATTGCCCAGAACATATCCGGTCACGCGGTCGCGATCTCCCGGATGACCAATCCCCATTCTGACCCTTTTATAGTTAGAATCATCCAACCACGCATCCATTGATTTCAAACCGTTGTGTCCAGCAGCCCCGCCACCAACTTTGACTTTCAGCCTGCCCCCCATCACGTCCAGTTCATCGTGGAAAACAATAATGTGCGAGGTCGGAATCTTATAAAAACGAGCCAGCTCTCCAACACTGCGGCCAGATTCATTCATATAGGTTTGGGGCTTGAGAAGAATAACGCGCTGTGTTCCGATACTCCCTTCGGTGTATTCTCCTTTGTATTTGTTGCGGAAGGACGGGAACCCATACAGATCCGCAATGCGGTCCACCGTCATAAACCCGATGTTATGGCGGTTCCGTTCATAGTCTTTACCCGGATTTCCAAGTCCGACAATCAGCCACATAGAGACATTCCTTCTAAAGAAAATCCCCCTCCCATCCAAGCCGGATCGAAGGGGGATGATCGAAAAATTTCAGCCTACTTCTTACCTGCCGGTTTAGCGGCAGCAGCCGGAGCCGCCTTCCCACCTTTGGCCGGAGCCGCAGCAGCAGCCGGAGCCGCTTTAGCAGCCGGAGCAGCCTTGGCGGCTTTGCCTTTCCCTTTAACAGGAGCAGCAGCAACAACCACTTCCTTAACAATCGGAGGCAGAATGGTTGCAACAGAAAAATCTTTCTCAGCTTGCTTGAGCAAAGAGCCACCTTCCGGCAATTTAACGGAGCCGATTTTTATCATAGCCCCGACTTCGGCAGAAGAAAGATCAACTTCCAAGTTTTCAGGAATGTTCATAGCCAAGCAACGAATTTCGAGTTCATGGCGAACAATATTCAAAATTCCTTTGGCTTTAAGGCCAGGAGATTTTTCTTGATTGGTAAAGTGGAACGGAACTTTAACCGCGATTTTGGTTTTCGGGCCAACGCGCATAAAATCGACGTGCTCGATACGATCCGTCACTGGATGCGTTTGAATATCCCGCGCCAAGGCGAGAACTTTTTCGCCGCCCACATTTAGCTCACCAATTTGGTTGAGCTAAATG
>CAYZAR010000282.1:0-1781 GCA_964476455.1 uncultured Micavibrio sp. | reverse complement strand
ATGGCAATTGGCCTGGACCTGAAAGGCTTGACTAATCTTATAAAAAAAACCACGGCTGCGGCTGCGGACGAGGGTTCTGTTTCTGCGCCAAGTACAGAAGCGTCTGCTGCGGAGCCCTCTCAAAACCAAAAACAGCCTACCAGACCTAAACCCTCCTTGTCGGATAAGCTGTCGGGAGAGGCTGCCCGATTTGTTTCTGACTTGAAGCCTTTTTTACCATCTGAATTGGTGGGTGGGTCTTTGCCTTATGTTCCGGGGACTGAAGAAGAAGCCGTTTGGAATGCGGCGGCGCAAGCCTGTTCGACCGAGAAGGTTCACTACCTTTACTCAATAGAGGGGAACAAGGTTTGGTACTTGGCGTGTTCCTCAAGTATGTTGGCTTCCAATCCTGATAGTTGGTGTCCTTTGGCAGCCGCTCTTCCGGGGAATAGTGAATTTTGGGATAAAGAAACCGTTTATCTGTACGAACAAGAAGGTTTGGCTTCAGCTCTGCGATGGGACCCAGAAACTGGGCGGATGCAGATTTATTTGGGTCCTGCTCGTTCCATCTTGCCTAGAATTCAAAGCATGGATGCCAATTTTGTGACGGTTAACCCAAGGGTTGCCGATATTGTGCCGTGGCAAAATCGGCAATTGCGGACGGAACAACTGGCGCGGGCTTCGGCGCGGATGTTGTTGATCGCTGGTATTTTGCTCAATCTGGGGCTTCTGGTCTCGGTAGCTGTTCAGTATATCGCAATCAATTTTATTGATAGGCAGTTGGAAAAAGTCAAAGCAGACACGGAAACGGCGAGTACGGACCTGATGATTAAGGCTCTTGAAGCCTCTCAAAATGATATATCGCGGCACTTGGTAAGGGTGCAACGGCTTTTGGACGACCTCGAAAAGATTGATGGGACACTGGTTCGTTATCAGGTCAAGAGCGGAAAACTTGAATGGGAAGCCTTGGTTCCTGCGGCCTACTCAACAGGGGTGATGAGCGTTAAAGGTACGGCGCAGCCCGGAATTGAGAAAGATGGCCGGATTCGGATCAAGGGAACAACGTAACGTGAATAAAAGGTGAGGAAAGAACTAGGTGGGAATTGTATAAAGTTGTAATTAAACTTAAAATCACCTTAATTTGCTTAATAGTAAGATAAAATTAGTATAAAAAATAAATTTCTTTTGGGGTATTTCACACTTGGCGAATAATTCGTTCGATTTTCGGTCTCTTAAAAAATATCTGAACCCTCGGGCGACAGATGATTTGAACCGATTCCTTGAAAAGGTTCCTCAGCATGCGGGACATGGCGTGTTGATTGCTGCAGGGATCGCGTGGGGGATGGCGGGAGCTTCTGGACTTTTCACTATGATGCAAGCCAAAAATTTGACCGAGCTCCGCGAAAAACTTCAAGCCTCTGAGGCTTTGAAGCCTGTTGTTCCAACGCTTACGCGGGTTGCTGTTCCCAAAGAGGAGCTGAAAGGAATGATCGACGCTCTGAAATCGGTTTACCCGAAGATGACAATTAACGAAAATGCAGGGAAGCTAACTCTCCAGTCGAAAGATACGGCGGCTTATACTGAATTTCGTGAAGCTTTGGGCCATGTGGTTAATGGGGGAAATGGCTGGAAAGTTGGGGTGGAAAGCTTCTGCGTTGGCCGTGAATGTCCCCAAAACGCGCTCGACGCTGCAATAAAAGTTGAAAAATTGAAAATTGACAAACCCTCACCTCAAATAGAACCAGAAGGCGAAAAACTAGAAATTGACAAGCCGTCAAGCTGATGTACCATACACCTTAACC
>CAYZAR010000281.1:0-1797 GCA_964476455.1 uncultured Micavibrio sp. | reverse complement strand
GTCTTCTCGCTATGTAGGGGATGAAACTGCAATGACCGACCTTGTTTCCCAAGCTAAAAAGAACGGAATGAAGGTCATCGCTGCCGAAAGCCCAAAGGCTGATAAAGCGGGGCAAGCGGCAGGGAAGTACGCTCTGTTGGCAGAAGTGGCGGGAACGGATACGCCAGAAGGGCAGGAATACCTCCAAAAGTCCCGTGAGTACCTAAAAGAACGCATGGGATATGATGTTGATTTGGCCCAGAAAATAAATGAAACCCGAGGCAACGAGAAGGCCGCTGCTATTTTGGGAGCAAATCACGGACGCACGGAAAATGGGTTAATGGATAATCTGCGCGGCTCTGCCGCCAAAATTGACGTTTATGGCAACAGCGTTGAAGCGAAAAAAGATGAGCTGGAAGAAGATCGCTCCATTGGTGCGTTGGCCCGCAAGCCTGATGTTGTCTATGTAGAAGGGAAGAATACGGTTTTTGCTACTTGTAACACATCGTTGCAGTTGGCCGAAGACCTGAAGCAAAAACCACAAGAACAATCAGAGCCCAAAAATGACGCTAGTCCTACTCCGGAGATGAAAACGACACCATCGCCGGTCCTTGCTCCAGTTGTTTAGTCGTCTGTAAGTTAAACGTGATTTCTCCGAAACCCTGTGGCGACAAGGTATTTTTCCGAACTGTCCTGACGACTGGCAGGAGGTTTGACGTGGCGAGTCACCGCAAAGTCACACTTGATCCGCGCCAGAAGCGAAGATTCCGCTCCGCCCTGAAAAACCTTGGCCACAAAGCTTCCCCCTGGTTTCAGGATTTCGGTCGCAAATTCATAGGCCGCTTCGACCAAAGCCATGATTTTCAGGTGGTCGGTATCGCGGTGGCCTGTCGTGTTATGGGCCATATCACTAAGCACCACGTCCGCCAATCCCCCCAGCAAGGCTTTGAGCTTTGCCGGAGCGTCTTCCTCCATAAAATCCATCTGAAGAAACGAAACCCCCGCAATTTCCCCCATTTCCAAAAGGTCAATCGCCACAATCGGGTGGCATTTCTTCGCCAGCGCAACTTGACACCATCCCCCCGGGGCCGCCCCCAAATCCACGACAGCCATGCCTGATTTCAAGAGTTTGTATTTTTCATCCATTTCCAACAGCTTGAAGGCCGCCCGCGAGCGGTAGCCTTGTTGTTTGGCTTTGACAACATAGGGGTCATTCAGTTGGCGTTCGATCCAACGTGTGGAGGAGGGCTTGCGCCCCTTGGCCGTTTTGATTTTCTTATCCATCATCACAAGATCATTACAATAGACGACACGAAAAACGCCATGAAAAAGATGCTCAAACTGGCCGCAATGTAAATTATTCCTTTCGTATAAGGCGAGAGGCGGGACAAAATCAGATAAAGCAGGATGAAAATCCCGTAAACAATCAGTCCCCGATGGTAGAGGGACATCTTGAAAACCCCCGTAAATCCCGTTCGGAACCCCGTGGAGTCCATAATTTCCATTTGCAGCCGGAACACCACCATACACAGCAAAGTAAAGGCGGCCGCTTTCCACTTCTGCCCTTTGTGAACCACCAAGAGCGCAACAGGAAACCACAGCGCATCAAGATAATGGCTGGTAAATTGGCCAATCCACGACTCAATAGACATTTTGCAGACTCCTAACTCTGGCGGATATTTTCATCTTACACGTTATAGTCCTCTCCGCGTAGGCGGTGATCCGGCAAGGTAAAACTCTAACACGCCAGACCCCCGCCTATAAAGCGGGGGTGACGGGGAGGAAAGATATCCTTGTCATTCTTCCATCTTTCTGTTC
>CAYZAR010000280.1:0-1828 GCA_964476455.1 uncultured Micavibrio sp. | reverse complement strand
TGTGGATGCAGCGTTAAAACAATGTCCAGCGGTTAAAACAGTCCTCGTTATGAAGCGGACGGGTGGCGAAATAGGTTGGACCGAAGGCCGCGATGTCTGGTGGGAAGATCTGGTTTCTTCTCAATCAACCGAATGTCCTGCCGAACCGATGAACGCTGAAGATCCTTTGTTTATTCTCTATACGTCTGGTTCGACAGGTAAGCCAAAAGGTGTTTTACACACAACCGGCGGGTATCTGGTCTATGCTAGCCTAACCCATGAATGCTCTTTCGATTATCAAGCTGGCGATGTGTATTGGTGTACGGCTGATGTGGGATGGGTGACAGGACATTCTTATATCGTTTATGGCCCTCTGGCCAATGCGGCAACGTCTGTGGTGTTTGAAGGAGTCCCTAGCTACCCTTCATGGTCGCGGTTTTGGGAGGTGGTGGACAAACACGGTGTCAACATTTTCTACACCGCCCCGACAGCCATCCGCGGACTTATTCGCCAAGGGGATGAATGGGTCCAGAAAACATCTCGCCGTTCGCTGCGCATTTTGGGAACAGTAGGTGAGCCGATCAATCATGAAGCATGGCTGTGGTATTATCACATCGTAGGTGAGGGGCGTTGCCCGATTGTTGATACATGGTGGCAAACTGAAACGGGTGGACATTTGATTACACCACTCCCCGGGGCAACTGTGACAAAGCCCGGGTCGGCGACATTTCCCTTCTTTGGGATTCGTCCGGCCATTGTTGATAATGACGGAAATATCTTAGAAGGCCCCGCCGAAGGAAATTTGGTCATGCTGGGAAGCTGGCCCGGGATGATGCGCACCGTGTTTCGGGACCACGAGAGATTCAAACAAACCTATTTCAGCACCTTTGGGGGAATGTATTTTACGGGCGATGGGGCGCGGCGTGACGAAGAAGGTTATTACTGGATCACGGGCCGCGTGGACGATGTCATCAATGTGTCGGGCCACCGGCTCGGCACAGCAGAGATCGAAAGCGCGATTGATGAACATCCTTTGGTCTCTGAATCGGCCGTGGTTGGCTATCCGCACGACTTGAAGGGGCAGGGGATTTACGCCTATGTTTCTTTGCAAGAGGGGAGTCTTCCGAGTGAAGAAACAAGGCAGGAAATTATCCAGACTGTTCGCAAAGTCATTGGTCCGATTGCATCGCCTGATGTGATACACTGGACCCAGTATCTACCGAAGACGCGCTCGGGAAAAATCATGCGCCGCATCTTGCGAAAAATCGCGGCGAATGAGTTTGACGCTCTGGGCGATATATCAACCCTCACTGACCCCAGCGGCGTAGAACAGTTGATTGAAGTCCGAAAAAAAGAGACAAAAATATCCTAGCAGGCAAGGCGGAAGTCTTTGCGCACGTCACGCGGAGGTTTGGTGTTTTTTAGCACCAAACCTGCCCACACCATGAAGGCAATCATGCGCTCAAAGGTTTCCGACTGGGTGTCGGATTTTCCCCGATAGATAGGCTGGGGCTGTCCATATTTCTGAGCCTTAATCATGATTTCGGCTTGTTCTTGAATGAGGGGATCTTCCTTCAATTCGATCAAGCGCGTTTCAACCGCTCCGCGCAGGCTGTCATGCATATCCCATGCGACTTCGGTCATCGGGTCTTCGGAACCTCGGTCAACCAAAAGCCGCCCAAGACGAGATTTCGCTTCACTATATTGTTTGAACAACTGGGCGAGCAGCGGATCAAGCCGCAAATAAATCTGAATGAATTGCCAGCTCTTGTCCTCGGGAATATTTTCTAATTCCTCAGGAAGAATATGGTCTAAACGAGTGACCATTTGGTTCATCAATAGATCGGTT
>CAYZAR010000279.1:0-1832 GCA_964476455.1 uncultured Micavibrio sp. | reverse complement strand
CTGCGATACGGTTCTCTAAAACTCCCCGTTTTCGCCACAAAATATTTTGAATGTCAGCACATCCTAGGCTAGTCTGCCCAGCTTTTCTTCTAGTTGTTTGACCGCATCAAAAAAAGAATGTTTGGTGGATTCAACATAAGGGTTTTCACGTTGAATAGCCAAAAACAATTCTTCACTGTCATAGCGGATCATTTCAACCATTTCGTCCAGCAAGGCGTATGTCTTTGTTTTTTGCTCAATGTTTGGGATGTCCATAAAGGTAAAAACTTTGGCCACCAGATGAGTCAGGCCCTGCACATAGGCCATTTCACGATCATGCTCATCAGGGGTTTTCTCAAACACATTCAGGAGCAAGTTTTCACAGAGAAACTTGCGAATACAGGCAGCGCGACTTGATCGTATATCGCACAAGGTAATATTCATACCAGAGATTCCGTTCCGCCCACTTTGAGGACCAAAGAGAGGGTGAAGGCTTACAATTTCAACAAAATCGGGAAGAACTTGATTCAGTATCTTGGTTGGAACAATTTTCACAGAACACAAATCCATAACCAACTGACCGTTGCGAAGCAAAGGAGAGATGTTTTCTGCCACAGTTTTTATGCTTTGAACGGGAACACACAAGATTAAAACCTCTGAGGAGCAAACGTCTTGCAAAGATCCAATTTGGGTATGAGGTGGCAGGACCAGAGAAGTTAAGTCTCTCATCTGGTCATAAATTTTGATGGTTTGAAAATAGGGGGCAAGATGCGGGAGCATAAACTCTCCGAATGCGCCGATCCCGATGACTCCAATTGTTTTCATATTAAGGCCGATCTTTCTAGTTTCCGTTCCTTGACAGTAACAGATGATGCCTTTTTTTATAACCAAATCCGTGATAACTAGGACCCTTGGTGTGTTATTTTTAATCGCGAATTTGCCATTTGGCCAGAATCTTATGGCAGAGATTGGGAGTTGTCCGAAATCATGAGCAAAATTAAATCATTTCAAGGCTTGATTCTTGCCCTGCAAGATTACTGGGCGGCTCAGGGGTGTGTCATTTTGCAGCCCTATGATATGGAGATGGGAGCGGGAACTTTTAATCCGGCAACTGTTTTGCGGGCCCTTGGTTCTGGCGGATGGAAAGCGGCTTATGTGCAACCTTCCCGCCGTCCGACCGATGGACGATACGGCGAAAATCCTAATCGCCTTCAAATGCACCACCAGTATCAGGTGATTGTCAAACCTTCGCCGGAAAATTCCCAAGAGCTTTATTTGAATTCTTTATTGGCCATTGGAATTGATCCTCTGAAACACGATTTGCGCTTTGTTGAGGATGACTGGGAGAGCCCAACCTTGGGCGCATGGGGACTTGGTTGGGAGGTTTGGTGCGATGGCATGGAAATTTCCCAGTACACTTATTTTCAGCAAGTGGGGGGGCTTGACTGCAACCCTGTTTCGCTTGAATTGACCTATGGGCTGGAACGTCTTGCTATGTATGTGCTGGATGTCGATAATGTTTATGATCTGCCATATAACGACACGGGTTACAAATATGGTGATGTTTTTTTGAAGAACGAACAACAAATGTCAGCCTTCAACTTTGATCACGCCGATACGGATATGTTGTTCCAACAGTTCATTTTTGCAGAAAAATCATGCCAGCACCTTTTGAATCAGAAATTGTCTCTGCCGGCCTATGAACAATGCTTGAAGGCTTCCCATACTTTCAACCTTCTGGATTCACGGGGAGTGATTTCCGTTCTGGAACGGCAGGGATACATTGCGCGTGTACGCGGACTTGCCAAACAATGTTGCGAAGTCTGGTCAGAAAATATTGCCGCCTAAACTTA
>CAYZAR010000278.1:0-1843 GCA_964476455.1 uncultured Micavibrio sp. | reverse complement strand
TTTTTCTATCAAAAAATTCAGGGAATGACGAGGCCGAGGACTTTTGCAACAAGTCCAATGTTTCTCTGTTTGTCTCTGTGCTCTCTGTGGTTAGTTTTTATAGGGGCGCAGCACATAATATGCCGGATCTCCGCCTTCGCGGAGATAGCAACGCGAAGAATGTTCCACTTCGTCATGGCCTGAATTGCCTCTTGGCATTCTAAGGCCATCCATCCCTTCTTTTCTGGATCGCCCTAGAATACGCTTCGCGGATTCGGGCGATGACGGATATTTACTATGGCGAGAATTAGGCTTTTTTCTGGCGAGAATCGGACGGCGAGTGTCCGGTAATTTCTTTGAATGACCGATTAAATGAGGCCAAAGAATTAAACCCCACTTGTTCGGCAATCACCGCAACAGGAACCCCCGTTTGAGCCAAAAGCCGCTCCGCATCGCGAACCCGCCGTTCGTTGAGAAGTTGCGGAACAGTCTTGCCAAAATGGACATTGACCAATCGTGAAACTGTTGCCTCGGACGTTTTGAGTTCCCGCGCCAAATCAGCCCGCGAATAAGCTGGCTCTTGGTAAACCTTTTGTAAATCAATCAGGTCTTCCAGTTTTTCAACCAATTCTCTTTCGGCGCGAGAAAAAACATCGCGGTTTGTTTCCACCACTTTCAGGACTTTGACCGATTGCGGGTAGATTCGCAGCAGCCCCGTTGAGGCCAGATAAACCATCGCCCCACCCAAAATATCACGGATGAGCAAGAATCGTTCAAAGGACAGTTCTAACGCCCCCTGCCATGTGGTCAATCCCAGCAAACCAAGGTTAACAATCAGAAGGGAAATCGCGAGCCAATAGCGATCTTGTTTTTGGGTTTTTTCAGCCTCTGGATCGGCAAACCCACCACGCCCAGCCCACAGCATAAGAAAACATAGCCCGCCAGCAATACCGCCAAAAATAGACACGGCCTGCTCTCGGACACCCAAGGCACAAAGTTCCCACAATCCGCAATCAGCCCTCACCCCCCCGACAGCCCAGCCAGAAAGAATGGCCACAAGGGGAAAGGCAACAGAAAGCCAGTATTTTTTCTCGGGAAACTCACCAATTTTCAGAATCTGAACAATCAACAGGACAGAAAATGGTGCAATCATCAACCACAGGAAAGTTTGCAAAAACCAGTATAACGGCCCGCCCCCGATATAACGCATCCCAAAATCGGCCAAAAAACCTCCGGCGAGGAGCAAAAAGCACCCCCCGGGGATCAAAATATGCCGAACATGACGCGCCCGAACGGACAGATAGACAAGCAGATAGATGGTCTGAACCAACCCCAGAACCGCGCACAGTTCCCAAAATGTGATCTCGAATAGCGGCACAGCTGCAATTCCTATTTTACTCAGAGCTTTTTTGAAGACCCTTGAGTTTGACACAGCGGATTTGTGTTTTTCTCTTTAGGATCAAGCAACTTTGTGCAGATATAATCAACCATAAAATTGATCTCCGCAGGGTCCATAGTTTTTTCACCACTTTTAATCATTTCAAGCATCATCCCATACGCCATTTCCTTATCGCCCATGTCACTGGTGATAATCGCCTCCATTTGAAGGGGCCAAGCTGGCATTCCCGGACGATAAGTCGCCGCAAGTTCCCGTGCCAATTCTCGCGCAAAATCCATATCGTTCAAACGGTGGCGCGCCAAATAGACCGACTGCCCCAACCATCTCCATTTTTCTCCCTCGGGCCGTTTGCCGATTCTGCGCAGGTATTCAATCACGGGATGAAGCTGTTCAGGGTTTTGAGTTGCCGAAAAATAGTACCCTGCCAGATACGGGACATATTCAGAACGAGGATCAAGTTCATCT
>CAYZAR010000277.1:0-1855 GCA_964476455.1 uncultured Micavibrio sp. | reverse complement strand
TACCCTCACGTTGCAGTTTCTTTTTCAAAACACGCAAAGCTTGATCGACATTATTATCGCGAACGGAGACTGTTACCAATTAAAATCACCTCTTTCCAAGTTAAGTAGGGCTGTTTATCACTCTTTCTGAACCGGAAAGCAAGAGGAAATCACCGCAAAAGGAGCAGATTTTACAAGAATTAGGCTGTTTTTGCGGTGCGCAGGTGCAAAGAGGCTTCCATCAGGGCTCTTGTATAGGCTGTTTGGGGATGGTCAAAGACATCCGCCGCCTTGCCGTACTCAACCATCTTGCCGTCTTTCATCACCAGAATATGGTGAGAAACTGCCCGCACCACGCGCAAATCATGGCTGATAAACATATAAGAGAGAGTGTGTTTTTCCTGAAGCTCTTGAAGCAAATCTACAACCTGCGCCTGAACTGAAACATCAAGGGCCGAGGTCGGTTCATCAAGGATAATAAAGCGCGGACGAAGGACAAGGGCGCGGGCAATTGAAACCCTCTGCCGTTGCCCTCCCGAAAACTCGTGGGGAAAGCGATGCCTCGTCTCTGGGTCCAGTTTTACATCCTTGAGAGCTTCTACCACCATTTCTTCCCGTTCAGACTTGCTGAACGATTTGCAGTGAACGTCCAGACCTTCGCCGATGATTTGTCCAATCGACAAGCGCGGCGACAAAGAACCAAACGGATCTTGGAACACGATTTGCATTCTGGCCCGCAAGGCCCGCAGAGCATCACCGCTGGTGTCCCCTATATCTTTTCCTTCAAACAAAATTTTTCCGCTTGATTGGGTGAGCTTCAAAAGGGCAAGGCCAAGCGTGGTTTTCCCCGACCCTGACTCCCCCACCACACCTAAGGTTTGCTTCTCACGAATGGCAAGCGAGATATTATCAACCGCATGAACCGAGGTGATGACTTTGCCAAATAGTGATTTCTTCACCGGAAACGAGACGTTGATATTCTCTCCGGCCATCACCACTGGCGCAGAGTCATTGGAAGTTTTTAGGCGAGAGGAAGGCTGGGCTGCCAGTAACAATTTCGTGTAGTCGTGCGATGGAGCGGAAAACAGCGAAGAGCAGGGGCCATGTTCCACCACCTCGCCGCCCTTCATGACGCAGATTGTATCACACATTTTTTCAACAACTTTGAGATCATGGCTAATGAGAATAAGGGCCATACCAAGTCGTTTGCGCAAATCTTGCAGCAGGTCGAGAATCTGGGCTTGAATGGTCACGTCCAGTGCCGTGGTCGGCTCATCGGCAATCAATAAGTCAGGATGATTGGCCAGAGCCATCGCAATCATGACTCGTTGCCGTTGTCCGCCCGAGAGTTCATGTGGATAGGATCCCAAACGGGATTTCATCCCGGGCAGTCCCACCAGATCCAACAATTCCAAAACCCGTTCTTCAACCGCTTTGCGGTCAAGTGTTTGGTGAAGTTCAATGACCTCGCCAATTTGACGTTCAATCGTATGAAGCGGATTCAAAGAGGAAAGGGGTTCCTGAAAAATCATGCCAATTCGTTTGCCGCGAATGTCTTGCAGAACATCTTCAGGCGCCCCAACCAAGTTCTGACCAGCAAAGTTTATTGACCCCGAAGGATGTGATGCCAGCGGGTAGGGGAGCAATTGCAAAATTGACAAAGCGGTCACAGATTTCCCCGAACCGGATTCCCCCACCAAGGCAAGGCTTCCCCCTTTGGCAAGAGAGAAGCTAACGGATTTCACCGCATCAAAATGCCCCGTCGGCGTTTTGAAACGGACGGAGAGGTCTTTTACTTCAAGAAGTAAAGGCTGCTGTCGGGGCTGTGGCGGGATACTGTGTTCCATAGGCCCCATTAGACGGGAGAGCGCGGCAA
>CAYZAR010000276.1:0-1861 GCA_964476455.1 uncultured Micavibrio sp. | reverse complement strand
GCCTCAAACAAATCCCCACTTTCGCTGAGGTTTTTGATTGAACCTTGCGGCAAGTCAGATAGTTTTCCGCCCCCACGAATCCCCATAAATTTTGTGGAACCAAATGCCAGCAAAGCCTCCCCGCGCTCAACATCAACAGCACGCAAGCGAACTGGGCGTGCAGGGGTGTAATGGCGCAACAATTGCCCGGGAGAACGTGGAGACTCTGTGGTTACTTCGGTATGATAGGAAACAAGACACCCCAAAACTTCACCAATATCTTCGGCGGTAATCGCTCCCGGGCGCAAAACTAGCGTTTCTGGTCCTGATAAATCAACCACAGTTGATTCAAGTCCAACCTTTGAAGACCCTCCAGCAAGGATAATATCAACGGCCTCACCTAGATTTTCAGCAACATAGTGAGGAGATGTCGGACTCAGGGTTCCAGATCGGTTCGCACTGGGCGCGGCGATTGGAACGCCCGCAGCACGGATCAAATCCAGCGCAACAGGGTGGTCGGGAATACGTACAGCTGCAGTTGGAAGACCCGCCGAAACCAAATCACTAAGAGTTGATAAACTGGTCTTCGGAAGAATAAGCGTAAGAGGCCCGGGCCAGAAATGGGCTGCCAATTGTTGCGCCCGTTCATCAAACGCAACGTGAGGAACAAGCATCGCCATGTCTGAAGCGTGAGAAATCAAAGGATTAAAACTAGGCCGCCCTTTGGCAGCAAAAATTCTGGCAACCGCCTGCCCATCCAGTGCATTCGCACCGAGCCCATAAACAGTTTCCGTTGGAAAAGCCACCAATTGGCCAGCGAGAATAGCACGGGCCGCGACCTCAATATTGTCCTTGGTGGGGGCTAAAATTCTGGTCATAGGGCAGGGAATTAGACAATTTTTACAGATTCCGCAACTCTTTGTTGCGAAAACCTTGTCAGAAGACCCCATTATCGGGTAGAACTAATTCTATTAAGAGGACAACATGGTCGGAAAAATTATCACGGTAGCCCAGCATAAAGGGGGAGCCGGTAAAACAACGCTCACATCGCAACTTGCTGCTGGATTCTCAGGAATCGGAGCCAAAGTCATGACCTTGGACGTAGATCCGCAGGGATCTTTGTCTGATTGGTACAAGACCCGACAGGAGACAATGGGGCGACTCAACAAAATCCAGCATATGCAGTTGCAAGGCTGGAAAATGATGCGCGAATTGCCGCAGATCGTCAAAGACTACGATTATGTGTTTATTGACACTCCTCCGCACGCCGAGAGTGAGTCTTCAATTGCCATTCGCCAAGCTGATCTTGTTGTCATCCCTATTCAACCATCCCCCCTAGACATCTGGGCTTCTGGGCCAACTTTGCAATTGGTTATGCAGGAAAAGCGACCCTTGCTAATTGTGCTTAATCGGGTTCCGCCAAAATCAAATCTGAACGGCACGATTATGGACAGACTGGACCGTATGAATATTCAAGTCTCACGACAGGCTCTTGGAAACCGCGTAGCGTTTGCCTCCTCAATCATGCATGGCATGGGCGTTGTGGAATATGACCCTCGCGGAATGGCCTCGCAGGAAATTCAAAGCTTGGTCCAAGAAATCAAAAAACACAAAGCCTTCAAAATGTCCAAGGCCGCTTAATAGAACCTGTTCCTCAAATTTATAGCCAATCCAATATAAAATGATTTAAAAAGCATAGGCAGTGAAGAGGGTTTGGGTGTCACATCTGAGCCGTCGTCTGATGGCTTTGGCTTGAGCCCATTTCTTTTCGATAGGGTTCAGATCGGGTGAATATGGCGGCATAAAAAGCAGGATGTGCCCCGCATTGCGGGCTTGATCTCATCACCCGTCACAGCGCGGTAGATTGTTCCGATCACGGGAA
>CAYZAR010000275.1:0-1862 GCA_964476455.1 uncultured Micavibrio sp. | reverse complement strand
ACTGAAATATATAGCCAAACCTTTTGAACAAGCAGCCAATCACTTCACCCGTAACCATGAAGGGTCAGGGCTTGGCCTTGCCATCACCAAGGATTTGGCAGAATTGCACGGAGGCGAAATGGACATTCGCTCAACCGTCGGGGTAGGAACCTGTGTGACCGTCACTTTGCCACTAGATGCCGGAAAAACCCGTAAAGACAAACCCGTTTCGGTATGTTAAACGAGACACGTTAGTCAAGCAAACCGTCTTTAGATAGGGTAGTAACTCTCGTGGATTTTTCTTCTTTCGTTCAGGCGGTCTTACTAGGCCTTGTTGAAGGGTTGACTGAATTTATTCCGGTTTCTTCGACCGGACACCTGATTATCGCTGCCGATTTGCTTGATTTTGACACAACCGTGCGTGAAGTTTTTGAAGTTGTGATTCAGCTCGGAGCTATTCTAGCCATTTGCGTTCTTTATTTTTCAAGGCTGTGGAACGTTGCCAAAGGATTACTCCAAAAGAATCCGGCCAGCTGGAAATTCACTCTGATCGTCCTCACTTCCTTCTTTCCGTCAGCTGCCGCTGGATTTTTCCTGCATGACTTTATCAAAGACGTGCTTTTTTCCCCCGTTGTGGTTGGAATTTCTCTTGTTTTAGGAGGCATCGCCATGCTCGCTGCCGAGAAGTTCCACCCGCCCTCAGAAGTTCATGAAATTGAGGATTTTTCGTTTCTTCTCGCTCTTAAAATCGGTTTGGCCCAATGCCTTGCGATGATTCCCGGCGTCTCCCGTTCTGGAGCCACAATTATTGGAGCGTTGTTAGTGGGAGTGAATCGCAAAACAGCCGCCGAGTTTTCATTTTTTCTTGCTATCCCAACCATGATCGGAGCATCCACTCTGGATTTATACAAGAACCAACACAACCTGACCTTTGACCACCTTGCCCTCATCGCGACAGGCTTTGTCAGCTCATTTGTTGTTGCGTTGTTGGTTGTGCGTTGGTTCGTAGAATTTGTTGGCTCCCGCGGATTTGGAATTTTTGCATGGTACCGGATTTTGTTTGGGTTTCTAGTTTTAGCCTATACCTTCTGGGCGATGAGATAACCGGATTCACTAGAAACAATCTAAACAATAGCAGAAGAACCAGCCACTTCAGAAGCCCACGGAGGTCTTTCTCCCCGCTCTGTATAAAACTTTTCCGCTTCCAAACAGGTCTCAAGACCAACACGGTAATTGGGGCATCTCAGAGAAACTCCCAATTCTGACTTAATCAACTCGTTCTTGATTCTCTTATTATCCGAGTAGAAACTTAAGGTGATGGGGGCTAAATTGGCATCCTCAAAACGAATCATCGGTGGAGGCTCACGCCCTAATAAGCGAGCGGCATACGCAATGACCTCATGGCTGGAGGCAGCTTCGTCATCTGCCACATTGTAGATAGCCCCAGAACGAGGCTTTACAAAAGAAGCGAGGATTGTCTGCACAATATCGTCAACATAAACACGAGAAAACGCATGCCCGGGTTTATTGATCCGCCGTGCAATGCCGGCCCGTACCGAATCAATTGCACTGCGCCCAGGACCGTAAATACCCGCAAGGCGAAAAATATGAACGGGAAGTCCTGCAGATTTGAACAAGGAAAGCCACTGTTTTTCCGCCATAGCCCGTCGCGTTCCTCGGATCGTTGAAGGACGAATTTCTGATTTTTCATCAACCCACGCCCCGTCACGATCTCCATAAACTCCGGTTGTTGAAAGATACCCAACCCATTCCAATTTCGGTAAAGCTAATAAATCTTCTGCATGATAGCGAAAAACCATGTCTCCTTCCTGATCGGGAGGAGTAGAAATGAGAACATGAGTTACCTCTGCCATCATCTGCAG
>CAYZAR010000274.1:0-1864 GCA_964476455.1 uncultured Micavibrio sp. | reverse complement strand
GGGTGAACCTAAGAAAGAGAGTGAAGATAAAAAAGAAGTGGCGGCTCCTGCAACTTCTCAGGAGGGGGCTTCTCAGGACATTATATCCGCCCCGTCTTCTAATCCAGTTGCTAATCCGTCTATGCCCGATTCCCAGAATGGGGCAGAGGTTGATACAGGTAAAGGGAGGGAAACTGAGAAAGAAGTTAGTGGGGAAGCTGGCCTTCCCACACCTTCAACAGAGGGGGAGGTTCCCGCAACGGACTTGGTTTCTCCACCGGCCTCTTCTCCTGAAACCTCACCTGAGAAGTCTTCGGGAAGTTTGTAAAGACCACTTTTTCTGCTCGTGTACAAGTTTCGGAAACTGGCTACGTTCAGAAATCGTCCATGGCCTCGGCAAGGATCAATTCGCTGACTTCCATGCTGGGGTCATCGAAAAATTCCCGATCGTCTGATGCCGGTTCATAACCGAGGAGCGTAAACGCAACAACGAGAATCAAGCATGCAGCAGTTGCAAGGCCGCCTGACCAGACCATGGGGTGCCGTTTCAGGAAAAACGGTGTGGATTTGTGCTGAGGCTGTTTTACAGCCAAATCTAGCATTTGATCCAGACGAGCTTTGGGAATCATGGGCACAACCGGCCCATAGGCGGGGTCAAGATAATTGCGCGTATCGGTCATGACGGTCTCCATTCAAATTGGCAGGTAAGTGTGCCTCTAGTGTTTTAAGTCCTCGTGCTACCAGATGTTCAACAGCTTTTTCAGAGGTGGCCATAGCGCGAGCGACCTCTTTGCGACTGTTTTCGTGAAAGTAAGTTAAGAGCAAAGCTTCTTGTTGTCTCTCTGGCAGGTGTTTGATCCCCTTGAGCAGAATGTCCTGTTGTTCTTTGCGGTTTAATTGGTCGGTGGCGGTATCTGCAAGGCTGGGCAAATCTTCTGGCAGCTCCACGGATCGTTTGCGTGGACTGCGGTGAATGTCCATGCAAGCATTATAAGTGGTGCGGCTTACCCACGCCTGAACTGATCCGCCGGCCTCCCATTTTGGCGCATTTTGCCACAATTTAATAAGAACGTCTTGCATGACGTCCTCAGCCTGAGCGCGATCTCCTTGCAACAGTCGGAAGGCGAGCCCGAAAATCCGTTGCCCTAGGGCGTGAACAAGCTGGCGAAAGGCGCGGTCATCACCTTTCGCCGTTTGTTCTAACCAAAGAGTAAGTTGCCCGTGGTCTCCGTGGCTCATGAGTTAGGGGGCTCCCACTTTTCCTGATGCTTCGCCTTCAGGAGATTTGTCCCCCTCTTTTTGGCTGTTTCGGTTCTTCCAACGATCTTTCATTTTAGCCCGCATAACCTCGCGACCTTTATCCACCTCGTCTTTGGACAATTTGCCATCTTTGTCACTGTCCGAATCATTAAACATCTGGTCAATTTTTTCTTTGTGGGATTCGAGCATTTCCTCCTTAGTCAAAAAACCATCAGCATTTTTATCGGCTTTCATAAACATTTTTTCATGTCTAGCTTTGCTGTCTGGGCTGTTTGGACCGCCAGTTGGGGGAGGGCCGCCTGCTCCGTCTGCCGGAGGAGGAGTCGGGGCATCTGCCGTTGGTTCAGCCATAACAGGAGAGGAAAAAGCGAGTAAGCCAGCTGTCAACAGCAAGGCACAAGATGTTTTTTTCATAAATAAAAATCCTTTTGTCGGAGAAATTCTAATTCTGTACGCAGCGTACCCGAGTATAACGCGTTTTTTCAGAAATTCCCCCCGCAGAATTGTAGAATCAATATGTTGTCACAACGACTCTTGCAGGGCTTTCATAGCTTCAATCCGGTCAGAGAGCATTTTCTTGAGGGCCTCGCGTAAATAGGGCTCAATATCTCTGTCACCTTGCGGA
>CAYZAR010000273.1:0-1868 GCA_964476455.1 uncultured Micavibrio sp. | reverse complement strand
GTTTTGTCCGTCTCCGTCCAAGGTTGCAACCAAAGGACCAGAAGCCGCCCGAATCCCGCTGCGCAGGGCTGCGCTTTGGCCCGAGCGAACCGAATGGCGAATGAGCCGGATGCGGGAATCTTTTTCCCTAAGGCTGCGAATGACTTCGGCGGTGGCATCGGTGCTGCCATCATCCACCAAGACAATTTCAGAAATGGGGCATAGTTGAGAGGCAGCTTGAATTTCGGCAACCAGATTCGCGGCGTTTTCTGCCTCGTTCAACATGGGAACCACAACGCTGATTGTATTTTGATGGGACATTGTTTTTTCTCCGTGCGCAAACTTAGCTCTCGAGAGCCCTCTTGCCAAGGAAAAATTGGGTTGGGGCATATTTAGGTCTTATGTTTTCAGCCTTGAAGGCGGGGGGCGGGTTGTGCCACAACTAGGGAAGTATAGGTAAACCCAAAATTATTTAGACAAGGGTCATCCTTCGCGATTGCTCTCCCCGTTGTCATCTCCGCGAAGGCGGAGATCCAGCATATTTAAGCCATACCCCCGCCTATAAAGCGGGGGTGACGATTGGGGGGGAAGACACGCCCACGGGAGGACGGATAAGTAATTTTTGGATCAGTTATAACAAAAGGTTAATGAGGAAATTGCGGTGAAAATAGGGATTATCGGGTGTGGTCAGGTTGGCGCGGCAACAGCTTATGCGTGTGTTTTGCGCGGTGCCGGAACGGAACTGGTTTTAATTGACCGGAATGCGGCTTTGGCAGAAGCCCAAGCCGAGGATATTTTGCACGCCACGCCTTTTGCGGCTCCGGTTTTGGTCCGCTCTGGAGGGTTCGCGGATCTGAGCGGGGCGGGAATTGTGATTATCGCCGCCGGAGCGGCCCAGAAAGTCGGGGAAACCCGCCTTGATCTGCTTAAACGCAATGCGGATATTTTCTCTGAAATGATTCCGTCTATTCTGAACGCTGCGCCAGAGGCTCTCTTGCTGATTGCCAGCAATCCGGTGGATGTCATGACGCATATGGTGGCCAGTATTGCGCAAAAAACTCACGGAATACCGGCTTCACGGATTATCGGGTCAGGAACGATTCTTGATACAGCCCGTTTTCGGTCGTTGCTCAGCGGATTTTTAGGGGTTTCCAGCCATTCCGTTCATGCCTATGTCCTTGGGGAACATGGAGATTCCGAGGTCTTGCAATGGTCGGGAGCCACAGTCGGCAATATGCCGCTTGACTCATTTGCCGCTCAAATTGGGGCTCCGATCACCTCCGCTGTGCGAAGCCAAATTGACGAAGGGGTCCGCAAAGCAGCCTACCGGATTATTCAGGGGAAAGGCGCAACATGGTTTGGCATCGGGGCCGGCATGGCCCGTCTGGCTCAGGCGATTATTCGCAACGAAAATGCGGTTATTACCTGTTCCGCTCCAACGTCTGATCTTTTGACAGGTGGTCGCCTTGTCAGCCTATCCTTCCCCCGTGTGATAAATGCCAAAGGAATTGTGGCAACCTTGCGGCCTGATCTGAACCGTGAGGAAGAAGCGGCCTTGCTCCAAAGTGCGGAAATTCTGGGCGCGGCAACCTCGGAAATAGGGCTTTAAGACGGCTTCTGTTTTTCAGAATATTTAGAGATAAGATGAAAGAGATATTTGACAATCTCTCCAGATTCCTATAAATCTCGCCATCTACAAAACACCGGATGCCCTGGTGGCGAAATGGTAGACGCGCAAGCTTCAGGTGCTTGTATTCGCAAGGATGTGGAAGTTCGAGTCTTCTTCAGGGCACCATTTTTCAAAGAACGTTGTTTATTACTTTGAAAACTCCGCTAAAAACGGTTAAATTCCGGCCCATGACCATTTATTTGCACAAATACGATTTACC
>CAYZAR010000272.1:1056-1884 GCA_964476455.1 uncultured Micavibrio sp. | reverse complement strand
AATTGCCGAATCGGCCAAACGCTCAGGACAATACTATGTTAACCACCGCTGGCTGGGTGGCATGATGACCAACTGGAAAACTGTTGCGTTGTCGATTTCTCGTTTGAAAGAATTGGAGTCTATTTTTGCACGCGAGAAAACTGGCTACACCAAGAAGGAGGAGCTGATGCTCCGCCGCGAGATGGAAAAACTGGAAAAATCCATTGGCGGGATTAAAGATATGGGTGGTCAACCAGATGCTTTGTTTGTGATTGACACCAACAAAGAAGAAATCGCCATCCAAGAAGCCAACAAGCTTGGTATTCCCGTAATCGCGATTATTGATAGCAACAGCAACCCTGATGGCGTGAACTTTCCTATCCCTGGGAATGACGATGCCTTGCGGGCTATTGAACTGTATTGCGACCTTATTTCTTCGGCAATTCTGGATGGTATCCAAGCTGAACTTGGAGCTTCTGGAAAGGATATTGGTGCATCTGAATCCGTTCCTGCGGTTGAGCTTCCGGTTGCTGCTAACGAAGCAGCTCTTGGCACCAAAGCAGCTGCAACGGCCTAATTTTTTGGGGTCCCCCTTGCTCCTGTCAAATGGGGCGGGGGGTCTCTTTTTGTGGAACCTATAGATATTTAAGAGAGATTTGAAATGGCTGATATTACCGCTTCGATGGTCAAGGATTTGCGCGAAAAAACTGGCGCAGGCATGATGGATGCAAAACACGCTTTGGTTGAGTGTGGTGGGGAAATGGAAGCGGCAATTGACTGGCTTCGTAAGAAAGGTCTCTCAAAAGCGGCGAAGAAATCCGGACGGACAGCGGCTGAGGGCTTGATTGC
>CAYZAR010000272.1:0-1046 GCA_964476455.1 uncultured Micavibrio sp. | reverse complement strand
TGGTAAACGTGCTGCAATGGTTGAGGTGAACGCCGAGACAGATTTTGTGGCTCGGAACCAAAGTTTTCAAGATTTTTCGACGAAAGCGGCTCAAATCGCTCTTGGGATTGCTGACGGGGTTGATCACTTGGCGGAAGCTGCCTATGAAGGTGGTAAGTCCGTAAAAGAAACCCTGACCGATTTGATTGCAACGGTTGGTGAAAACATGAATTTGCGCCGCTCTAAAAACATGAGCGTTTCTAACGGTTTTGTTGCGACCTACGTTCACAGTGCAATTGCTCCGAATTTGGGTAAGATCGGGGTTATGGTTGCTCTGGAATCTGATCTTCCTGCAGAAAAACTGCAACAACTAGGAAAACAACTGGCAATGCACGTAGCTGCGGCGAATCCTGAATACCTTGATGTATCCTCAGTTGATGCAGCAGCGGCTGAACGTGAGAGAAATGTTCAACGCGAAACGGCCAAAGCATCCGGTAAACCTGATGACATCATCGAAAAAATGCTTGAAGGCCGTATGCGGAAATTCTACGAAGAAGTTTGCCTGATGGAACAGGTTTTTATCATGGATGGCGAAACCAGAATTTCGGCTTTGATGGAAAAATCTTCCAAGGAACTTGGTTCTCCAATTAAATTGACGGGTTACGTCCGTTATGTTTTGGGTGATGGAATTGAAAAAGAAGAAACCGATTTTGCAGCCGAGGTTGCGGCTGTGGCAAACGGTTAACCTTTCTTTTTTCGAATATCTTGAAAAGACCCGATGTTTTCATCGGGTCTTTTATTGAGAAGAATTTCATTTTCCCCCTGTTTTTCTTGCTTTTTCGGCTTTCGTTGGTATAACAAACGCACACAGCCAAAGAAGGATGAAAGATGACAGCCATGCCCGCGATTAAAGCTGAATTTAAGCCGAAATATAAACGTGTTCTTCTTAAAATGTCCGGTGAAGCCCTCATGGGTAGCAAAGAATTTGGTCTTGACCCCGAGACCGTGGCGAGCCTTGCTGAAGATGTCAAAGAAGTCGTGGATATGGGCATTGAAGTCTGTATTGT
>CAYZAR010000271.1:0-1931 GCA_964476455.1 uncultured Micavibrio sp. | reverse complement strand
GCAGATGCGGCTGACTTTGAGTCCGGTACGTCCGAGGTTTGTGTATTGCATGTTGTGTTTCCCTTTTCTGAATTCATATTGTCAGTCATCAATGACTTTGCTAGAATGCAGTTATAATTATCTTTATTGCTTAGGATGCACGGTTCAGCAGTATACTACAAATAATGATTACCCAAATTACGCTAAGTAACTTCAAAAGCCACAAACATTCTCTGCTAAATTTCGATTCATCGCGCCTACACGCCATTGTAGGACAAAATAGTTCGGGCAAGACCTCAGTTTTGCAGGCACTCAATTACCTTAGTCAACTTGCGACCCGATCCTTTTCTGAGATTTTTCTGCATGACAGATCGCCTGAGTACTTGGTGACTTCTGGTAAAGATAAGCTGGAAGTTTCCATTTCTGGCTTTTGGGGCTATGAAAATCGGCAAAATTGGATGGCGGCTTTTGTATGGGAACAGCAAAATGCAATTTGGCAACCTCGTTGTTATTGGGAGGTAGAAGGAAATGCAAACGGGTTATCTGGTAAGTCGAAATCGCTAAAAGATGCACCTTCACCGATTCCTCAAGCCATCGGTCATACAGTTTATCTGAAATTAGTGGCGCAAAACCTCGCCCAAGCAGCTTATAGTGATGAAGTTGTACCCATAGTAGAATATGATGGCGGCGGTCTTGCGCCAACCCTTGACTATCTGCGTAGTGAAGATCCGCAAGCTTTTGCCGACTTACAGACAATGTTGCAACAAGTGATTCCTAGTGTGCTCAAGTTGGATGTCCGGCGCGCAAAGGTTGAGGTGCTGCGTGAACGCACCATTGAAGTCGATGGGAAAGCCTTTCCCTATGAAGAGCGGCGTGAGATGACAGGACAAGAGATAGTGCTGAGCATGCGTAGCGGGGAGCGCATCCCTGCTCATGCGATCAGCGAAGGCACGATGTTGACATTAGGACTGCTTACTGTGTTGTATAACCCGAAAAGACCTAACCTGATATTGCTGGATGATATTGAACAAGGGTTGCATCCGCGTGCGCAACGTGAACTGATTACGGTATTGAAACAGATTATTAGGCAAAATCCGAAGCTGCAGATCCTTTTTGCTACTCACTCACCTTATATGTTGGATGCGCTTGAGCCATCCCAAGTCCATGTTCTGAATAGTGCAGAGGATGGTTACGCCGTAGTAGGACGACTTGACGAGCATCCAGACGTAGAATGGGCAAAACAGACATTGACCACCGGTGAATTTTGGGATGCTGAAGGGGAAGCTTGGGTGATGAAGGAGCAAGGCAGTGATTGAATTTGTCATAATTGTTGAAAGCGATGCCGATTTCCGAACTGCCAGTGAACTTGCAAATAGAATATTTGTCGAGCAGATTGATTGGATTGAATCTTATCTGCCTCAGACGTTGCAATGGAGCGGTTTAGAAGCTGACAAGAGTTTCACCTGTTGGAAAGATATAAAAGCTATATACGAGGAGGCGAGAAGAGAAGGCATCCGCTTGCCAAGATATCTGAGTAGCACGGTAAAAGGATTTGATTATGCTGCTTCTTGGAAGATATTACGCTTGGTTGAACGTTTAATCAAAGATAAGAAGCAGAATATTCACGCCGTCATTCTGATACGTGATATAGATAACCAGCCAGAACGGCTCGCAGGAATGGACCAAGCGCGGAGCGAGTTCTCAACCAATGTAATTATTGGAACAGCGAATGGCAAACGTGAGGCATGGGTGCTGAATGGTTATGTTTGTCAAAACAGGGGAGAGGAATCTCTTCTAGAACAACTAATCAAACAACTCACCTTCAATCCTGTGCTAGAGTCTCACCGGTTACGCGCAACTACCTTTGAGGAGCCAGAGCGAATACGAAATGCAAAGGTTGTGTTGCAGATTTTAACCAGCGGCAATCACGAACGAGAAGCACAATGTTGGCA
>CAYZAR010000270.1:0-1933 GCA_964476455.1 uncultured Micavibrio sp. | reverse complement strand
GGGTAGCAGCTTTTGCTTCCGGCTTCTGTTTAGGGTTCAATTCTTCTTCTGAGTAAGGCGGCGCACGGTATTCCGGCGGAATATCCTGACGTTTCTTGTCGGCTTCGGCTTTGGTCTTTCTTTGATGATCTTCTTCCTTAACGGGAGGTTGTTCTGGTTTGCGGAATTGACTTTTGAGGCCTTCATCTTTACTTGCCGCCTGTGCTTTCTCAGGTTTATTCGCTGCCTCTTGAGCCTTTTGCGCTTTTAATTCCGTCTGGATTTTATCCAGCATTTGTTTAGTTTGGGCGTTGGCCTCAATCTTATAATCCTTGGGATTAGCTGGCGGCGTGCTTGTAGTAGTTTTTGTCTCTATAGGTTTTTCAGTGTTTGTTTTGGTCTCAGTCGTAATCGGTGATTTGGACTGTACAGGGTTCTCTATTATTGGAGACACAGTCGGTTGCTTTTCGCTCTGTGCCTTGCTGAAGGTTTCTTGAAGTCTTTCAAATTGATGGGATGGTTTGTGTTCATCGGGGGCTTTTGCTTTAGCCTCTGTTGCCTTATCTGAGACCTTTGGGGCAGGTTTCACATCTTCCGGTGGCTTGGCAGGTGTTACCGGAACAATGCCCCCAATATCCGGTTTTTGAGGTGTATTCAGGGCATGATTTGGTGTCGCCCTGATCTTTATCACTTCCGTTTCAATCATGGTGACGAAGGAGCGGTATTTCTTGAATTCCGTTTCCCGCGATTGCAGCGTTTCAATTTTGTCTTTCATCTCCGCGATTTGGGAAGAGGTTGCTAAATTGCTGATTTCATCACAGGGTGTTGATATTAAGCTGGAAGTTAATCTGGTCGGACGCGGTGTAATAGATACACCAAACAAAATGCCTTTATGTGATAAAGCACAGAATGATTATGATGCTTTTTGTGCTATTCAAGTTGTTCCCATAGGGCAGCTTTACGGCGGTAAAATATGCGCTGCGCTGGATAGGCAACATCCGAGAGATTTATTTGATATAAAATTTCTTTTAGAGAATGAGGGGTTTTCAGAGGATATTAAGAAAGGATTTCTCTTTTGTCTTTTATGCATTGATAGGCCTATCAATGAAGTTATTCGCCCAAATTTTCAAGACCAGCGGCTTGCCATGGCCAATCAATTTGAGGGGATGAGTGCTGAAATATTCAGTTACGAAGATTTTGAAATTACGCGAGAGAAATTAGTTCAAATTATTCATGCTAATCTAACGCAGGTAGATAAGAATTTTTTGCTCAGCGTGAAGAATTTAACTCCAGATTGGAGTGTTTATGATTTTGAGAAATTTCCTGCTGTGCAGTGGAAAATGAGAAACTTACAAATTTTGAAAGATAAAAATCCCCAAAAGCACCGTGAGCAACATGATGCGCTCAAAGAAAAACTGGATGGATAAGTTTAACGGTAGTGCAGCCATCATCTTGCTAAACACCCAACTTAACCTTATAAATGATGAAAGACTCTACTCACGTCTGGATTAAACTTGGGGGCAGGTCACTGCGACTTCAGATTCAAAAACCCGTCTGCGAGCATATTGGTATTCCCGAATAACTCGCCTGCATTGTCGATCTTCCCGTTGCCGTTTTTCTCAAGGGCCAGAAGGTGGGGAAGTTCCCTTAAAGCGGTTCTCCGCTTGGATAGAGTGTATAGCCCTATAGAGTGCAACTCCTCAGAGTGTTGCTCCCCGACAAGAGAGCGCGCAAAAAACAGCACGGCCTGTCGTCGTTTTGGCGCGAGGCTGCGCAAACCCGACGAACTGATCCGGGCCGAGACGGCCGTTCTCAAGCTCCAAGTGGAGGCCGCAGCCGCGACTTCAACCGCAACTAGATAAGGACCCTCATCCCCTTTTCTTTTTCTACGCAATCAAGGTTCCGTTGGCCTTGAGCGTGGCTTCGTCGGTTAGGCCTGTCACGTTCTCCAGCA
>CAYZAR010000269.1:635-1940 GCA_964476455.1 uncultured Micavibrio sp. | reverse complement strand
ACGGAATGTCGCCAGATCGACTTTCTTTTGTCATTCGTTCAGCGCGACCTCCACGTAATTGTTCTGATCCCGCAAGCAAAAGATTCATGGTTCGTACGCCAGCTTACAGTGGACCGGATAGCACTGCTGCAGTTGGCGAAGGGGCTGTGTTGATTTCTGGTATTGGAGCCTCTTCTCGTAACAAAGAAGGGCAGCCAGAAGCATGGTATGATCCAAGCCAGCCGATAACAGTCTCTTTCAAAGCCGCAGGAGCTGAAACTGAAAGGAAAATGGGAACACTTCCCTTCCAACATTCCTTGATTGCAGGGGGGCGTGAATTTCGCTTCACCCTCTCCGAAGGGGAGAGGTCCTTTGTCAAAGTGACCTACGATAGCTGCGATTATCCCTGATTTTTTGTAAAGCGTGTTCTCTCACCTCTTGACCCATTTTCCACCAGAGAAGATGTAGTCCCCGGGGGAGGCAAGACTGAGAAGTTTTTCTGCGGCTATTTTCTGCACTGTTTCAAGGGGAAGGTTTTGTTTTTGGGCCGTTTCACGGTACACATCCAAACGTCCTTGGTTAGTGTTGGCAATCAAGGTCTCCACTTCGGCTGAGGGAGCGGATGTTACAGCACCGATGAGTCCATCAGGTCGTTCGCCAACTAATCCGGCTTGTTTTGCGCCCACAAGGTCTAGACCACCAGCCATAGCTGCAGTGGAAATAAATATCAAAAGGGAAGAAATGGCGAAGAGTATAAATTTTTTCATGACAATATCATCCTTGTTTTCGTGATTTTATTTACGGTTTGTTTTCTTGGCCGGAACGCCGAAAAGGTCTGGGTTAGAGGCAATCTCACTTTCGAGGTCTTTTTCGACACGCACGCGGACCTCGTGTTCAATCTTGATGTTCATATTGATTTGAATTGGCTTGTCTGGAGCCTCCAGTTTAACAGTCGGCGTGCAAGCAGTTGTGAGTAGTAGAAGTGTGCAGAAGAAAGAAAAACGGGTCATGTCGTGGCTCTTGTTCGGGTTGTGTCGTTCTTGTTAAGCAAGCTTCAAGGGGGGCTCAGTTTGGTGTTTTCAAGAACGTCCTGTGCCTTGTCTGCAGTAAAGGCAGAGGGGTTCAAAACTTGTGATAATGCTGAACCTAGAGCTCCCTCAAGGTTAATATTCAGTTCAATTGCTCTGTCCCCAAAGCTTGGGTTTGTTCCTTTCGCCTTGAGCGTGGTTTTGAGCGAGCCTTCGAGCGGGCCATCAATTGATAATTCCAACTGGGTAAATTTGAAGTGACTAAGAGCTTCCCTCACCGTTTTCATGCGCTGGTCGT
>CAYZAR010000269.1:0-625 GCA_964476455.1 uncultured Micavibrio sp. | reverse complement strand
TCGTCACCTTGCAAGGCCGTAGGGAAAGATACAGGGGCATAGCGAAATTCGCCATCTCCGCTATTTTTAATCAATCCACCCTTCACGACAAACCCCTGAGGGGTGAGCTCCACAGGCAAGCCCCCCTCAATTTTTCCGTTTCCCTCTAAGCCATCGACTTCAGCAATTTTTATCAATTTTTCCATATCGACATCGCGTAAGGTAATCTCCGACTTCCGTATGCTACCCTTCGCTTGAGAAAACGGATGAAGGCTCAAACTTCCCCCGCCCAAGTCAAAATCGGCTTTTTTCCAGAGCAATCCAGTCTGAAAATCTCCTGTGAGGCTTATTTTTCCATTTTCCAAGATATTCTCTTTTCCTACCCGTTTGAGAGAAAATTCTGCGGCTGGATCAATGCGCCATGAAGAAGGAGCTATCTCGGCAAAGGGCAGAGTGCCAGTAAGTCCTTCGAATGGAGTTTGATCGTAACTTCCTCCGATATTTTCAAAAGCAAAGCTCATGGGGCCTTTTGGTGGAGAGTTAGCGGAAAGAAGCAAGTCACCGGTCACTTTGATTTGCCCTGTTGTGATCGAGAGTTTGTCATCCGTGAGAGCAGGAAGAAAGGTCAAAGCAGACGCATCTAGGG
>CAYZAR010000268.1:0-1948 GCA_964476455.1 uncultured Micavibrio sp. | reverse complement strand
GCATAGGTCTGGGTTGAAAACCCGTTATCATCCAAGCAGAAAATATAGTCGGTCAGGGCCATACAGGCTGGCAAATCTGCCTTGTCCATCACCCGCATAGGAGGAATATCCGTATGCCGCGCATAGCGGCCGAGAACCAAAGAATTAGCAATGTCTGGCGCAGGACCAAGGGCGTAGAAAATTTTTTTCGCACGGGGAAGGAGAGGGGAAAATTGGACAAAGTACTGTCCAGAATTCCCCGAGGCGTTGCTGATAACGAGGTCATACACATCGCCTTCGGGTTTCCAGTCATGATGAGATCGGTCCAGCACATCGACTTCAAAGCCATAGCTGTTGAGAATGCGCACAATCTCAATCACTTCCCAAAAATTGGTGTGGGCATAGGTTTCCGCCAAGCGGGCATTGGCAAAAGAATCCGTTTTATAATGAAGCAAAGCCCGTTTGCTTCGTCCCGCTCTGGGGGCTTGATAAAAAAGAGGTTTGGCTTTCGTCTGTTGGCCCAGCAATATTCTTTTGGCTTTGGAAAGAGCACGAATAGCAAGAGAAAGGGGCATTTTCTTTTTCCTATTTGTATATCTTCAGAATAAAATCATGCGGCATATAGCTATGGATCAGATCTACATTTCGGGTTAGTTTTTTGGCAAAACGGAATAATTCTTCTGGGTCATAAAAAAACATATCAGGGTTGTGTTTTACATGGTCATCTGCATAAAGACTTTGGGCAGAAAGAAGAGCCATATCTCTTGCGCTTTGATGCATCAAGCGAATGGCCGATTGAATAAGTTCAAGATTGTCTTCAACTGTTACATTGAAGGCCCCGATAGACACCACAACATCAAATCTGTTCTCTGCCGTAGGTATTGATATAAAATCGCGCAGCTCTATCTTTCCGTTATGGGGAGCAGGGGCAGTTTTCACAAAATTTTCGTTGATGTCGTATCCGGTATAGGAGAAATCTTGATGAGGCCGTTTAGCCATCATAAAACGGTTGAAGTCACCAAAACCGCATCCGACATCCAGCAGGCTCGAGAATTCGGAGGGAATGTGTCTCTCTATTTCCTCAAAACGGCGATTTTGACCATTTTCAGACCAGCCAAGGCTTTGCACATTGGCTCCGTGTTTTTGGTAGAGCGAGTCAAAAAAATCGTTGATGCGTTGTTGGGTAGATTGAGCACTCATTTTGCCAGACCAATCATTTGTTTGAGTTCTTTTTCGGTCAGGCGGATGGCGGTTGCTGAACTAAGATGCGCCGGAGGGTTAGGATTTATCGTTTTCCTGATAACGTAATAGTCGCCTTCAACGTGGCAATAAGCAAGTTCTTGCGCACTGGTCAGGTCTTCATGAACTTTTTCCCCCGGGAAAAGACCCATGATGTCAAATTCTGTCCGTCCCGTGATAAGAGTGAGAATATCCTTGATGCGGGCCGCCTTCATGTTGCGGATATAAATCTCCCCGTTCGAGGCTTTCTCAATACATTCGACAACCGTTCTGGCTCCGTCTTCGGTGGTGAAGAAGAAACGGGAAATATCAGGATGAGTCAGTTTGATATCCATCGGCGGATTATCCCGCCAGATCGTAATTAAAGAGCCCCGCGAGTTAATCATATTGCCAAAGCGGACACTGGACATGGTGATGTCGCTGTGGTTTGCGGCCTCGGTCGCCAGACGTTCCATGATGTATTTGGTGCAGCCATAAACACTGGTCGGGGCTGCTGCCTTATCTGTACTGACCGCGCAAAGCCGCTTCACCGATTGACTGCGCCGCGCCACTTGCAAGACGTTTTGCGTGCCAATGACGTTATTGAGGTAAGACTGTGTGACTTGATCTTCACACATAATCAGATCTTTCATGGCGGCGGCGTGTATCACAACCGAACACCCACGCATCGCATAATCCAGACTCTCTATATCCCGCAGCGACTCCTGCCACTCGGGGCCGACCGGCTCGA
>CAYZAR010000267.1:0-1968 GCA_964476455.1 uncultured Micavibrio sp. | reverse complement strand
GAAACAACCAAACATCATGACCCAAATATTAAAGAAACCTTGCGCACACAAAACGCCTGCTGAAAAAAGAAGGCTATCTCCTGGCAGAAGAATCCCAAAGAGAATGCCACATTCACTGAAAATAATCCCCCAAATACCAACATAACCAAGAGATTCAATAAAATGATCTAGCGACATAACGAGAAGTGCCTTTGACTTGAAGCACGGGGAAAACAAAAAAGCATACTACCACATAAAGAGGAGAAAGGAAGGCAGAGAAAACTTAATATCTTTTCTCTTTCTGGTTAAACCCCTATAAAGTTTGCTTGAAGGTTCTATGTAGTAAGGCTGTAATGCCGCTGTTAATCCAATGTGAGTATTTTTAGGAGCACGCCCCCATGACGAATTCCAATCAACCTGTTATCTCCCGTATAGAAGTTTTGAGCGATGATGTAACCAAATCTATGTCACCGCTTTTGGTTGAGAGGCACGTTTACAAACCATTCTTGTATCCGTGGTGCTACGAGGCTTGGTTAACCCAGCAAAGAATTCACTGGCTGCCGGAAGAAGTTCCTTTGGCCGAGGATGTGCGCGACTGGAAAAAGAATCTTTCTCCTGCCGAAAAGAATTTGATGACTCAGATTTTTCGTTTCTTCACGCAAGCCGATGTGGAAGTCAATAACTGTTACATGAAACATTATTCGCGGGTTTTCGGGCCAGTCGAAGTTCAGATGATGCTGGGTGCATTCGCTAACATGGAAACCGTTCATATCGCAGCGTACTCCCACCTGCTTGACACAGTCGGAATGCCTGAACTGGAGTACCAGGCCTTTTTGAAATACAAGGCAATGAAAGATAAATACGATTATCTGCAAACCGCTAGTATGAAATCTCGCCACGATATTGCCAAGACCATGGCCATGTTTGGAGCCTTTACTGAGGGGGTTCAGCTTTTTGCGTCTTTTGCTATTCTGATGAACTTCCCTCGCTTTAACAAAATGAAAGGGATGGGCCAGATCATCACATGGTCCGTTCGTGATGAGACTTTGCACTGCTTATCAATGATTCGTCTGTTCCGTACTTTCATTGAAGAAAACCCAGACATTTGGACGGAGAAACTGCAGAGCGAAATCACTGAATGTTGTCGTGAGATTGTCAAAATCGAAGATAACTTTATTGATTTAGCGTTTGAAATGGGTGGCGTTGAAGGATTGGAACCGCAGGAGGTCAAAGACTATATCCGCTATATCTCTGACCGCCGCTTGCAACAGTTAGAGCTAGAGCCAATTTTCGGCATTGATAAAAACCCTCTGCCGTGGATGGACATCATGCTGAATGGGGCGGAACACGCTAACTTTTTTGAGAACCGTGCAACCGAGTATTCAAAAGCCTCAACTCAAGGGACATGGGAAGATGTGTTCGGCGAACAAGTCTTTAGTGGAACTTATGGCCAGAAAGCAGTCAATGGGTAATTCTTTTTGCCGCACCAAGAGGTAGAAAAAATTATGAGAGGCCGGATAAGATTCGGAAGAAATTTTCTTCTGTCCTTGGCGGTTGTTTTTGTTGGAGCAGGCTTAGGGGGGATGCTTTATTCTTCAGGATCCCCCCTTTCTATCGTTTCTTTGGCAGAGAGTTACCATTTCTCGTTGGTTGACCACGATGGAAAAATGCGAACCGAGAAAGACTTTTCGCAGCCCTATAAACTGGTTTATTTTGGCTTCACCTACTGTCCACTCATTTGTCCAACTGAGCTGCAAAAAATGGCTGAAGCGTACAAAAAACTTACACCGGCGCAACAATCCGTTATTCTACCCTTGTTTATTTCAGTAGATCCAGAAAGAGACACCCCAGAAGCCCTCAAGAACTATGTGGACTTGTTTTTGCCAAACCTTGTTGGTTTAACTGGAAGCATAGAGCAGATCGAATCTGCCAAGAGAGCTTACAGTGTTTTCTCTCGTAAAATTCCCGAAGGGGATAGCTATACAGTAG
>CAYZAR010000266.1:0-1970 GCA_964476455.1 uncultured Micavibrio sp. | reverse complement strand
GCTCTGTCCTTGCCACATAGGATCTTAGTTTAAGGTTTAAGGTTTAAGCCTCAAAATGATGGACCTGATTCATGGGTTTGGATATAATCAGCGGTAATTTTTGATCTTGGACCCTGCCCCTCAAAGTTTTTCTTGGGCCGGAACTGTGTTTTGTGCCCCTTATTCAACTCCTAAGTGAGAGGATTTTTTATGTCTGTTTCCGCTTCTGCTGCGCTGCCCATCTTGTCAGGGGTTAACGCTGAGTACATCGCCAATCTCTACAAAGAATACCTGAAAGCACCTTCATCTGTGGATGTGAGTTGGCGTGATTTTTTTGCGGATTTGCGCGATGATGAAGCGGCCTTGCTGAGGGAACTTTCTGGGGCCAGCTGGACACCCAAAGATTATAAAAAACCATCTGCTCCGTTTGGTGTGGTCGCCGCAGAAGATGTGGTTAAGTCCTCTAAGCCTGCGAACCAAGATGTTGCAAAACCTGTTGGTAGGCCTGCAGTTGCGCCAGTGGCTTCTGCCCCTTCTCCATCTGCGCTCAAAGATTCTATGCAAGCTTTGCTTTTGGTCAAAGCGTATCGAAGCTTTGGACATTTTGCAGCCGATCTTGATCCTTTGGCACTGCAACCAAAGCAGCGTGTTGCCGAACTGGACCCCGCCTTTTACGGTTTCGGCGAAGGGGATCTTGACCGCCCGGTGTATCTTGGTGGGGTTCTAGGGGTTGAAAGCGCAACCATCCATCAATTGATCGAAGTTCTCTCGGCTATTTACTGCGGCAAGGTGGGGGTTGAGTATGAACATATCCTCAGTGCGCAGGAACGGGACTGGATAAGAGAACGTGTTGAAGGAAGTTTTAACCGCAGCAGTTTTTCGCCAGAGCAAAAACGGACCATGTTCAAACATCTTGTGGCCGCGCAGGGGATTGAGGATTTTCTTCATACAAAATATGTGGGGGCCAAACGGTTTGGCCTTGATGGGAGCGAGTCCTATATTGCGGGACTTGAAGAGCTAATTCGGCACGGTGTGGAGCTAGGGGTGCGCGAAGTTGTCATGGGAATGGCCCACAGGGGGCGTCTCAATACACTGACAAACGTCTTGCGTAAGCCATTTACTGAGTTGTTTGCCGAATTCAACGGGATATCTTCCAAGCCGGAGGGAACCCCGGGGACGGGCGATGTGAAATATCATCTTGGTTGTTGGGTGGACCGTGAATACGAAGGACATAGTGTTCATATGAGCCTTGCGCAAAATCCCTCTCACCTTGAAGTTGTTGATGCTGTGGCGACAGGTAAGGCGCGGGCGCGCCAGTTCTTGCGTCACGATGCAAACCGGACGCAAGTCTTACCTGTGTTGGTTCACGGGGATGCCGCATTTGCCGGACAAGGTTTAGTTGCTGAAACCTTGATGATGTCAGAGCTAGATGGGTACCGTGTGGGGGGGACTGTTCATATCATCATCAACAACCAGATTGGGTTTACGACCAATCCGAAATGTTCTCGCTCTGGCCCCTATTCCAGTGATGTTTCAAAAATGATTGGTGTGCCAGTTTTTCATGTCAATGGAGATGACGTCGAAGCTGTAGCTCATGTTGCGCGTTTGGCTATTGAATATCGCCAGAAATTTGGCCGAGATGTGGTGATTGATTTAATTGCCTACCGCAAGTCGGGCCACAATGAGGGCGATGAACCAATGTTTACCCAACCTCTCATGTATAAAAACATTAAGACCCATGACTCCGTTCGCTTTTGTTATGGTCGCAAACTCGTTGAAGAAGGAGTCATGACGGCCGCCGAAGAACAAGCGGAAATAGATTCTTATATGGCGATGCTGGAAGCTGCCTATGATGACATCAAGAACTTCAGGCCAAATCGGGCTCCATGGCTTTATGCGGAATGGGAAGGTTTGAAACCAGCTCATGGGGAAAATCGTCGAGGGAAAACAGGTCTTGCCCCTGAGTTTTTTAACAAGCTTGGGGAGAAATT
>CAYZAR010000265.1:0-1972 GCA_964476455.1 uncultured Micavibrio sp. | reverse complement strand
ATTCAGGCCATGACGCCCCCCACCTCTACAGCGGAGGAGAGAAGAACAACCGGCCTCGCCTTCTTTTGCTTAGATATTTATTTCTAGTCCAGTACGGGGGAGAGGACGCCCGCTGTCTATTTTGGGTGTCGGGGTGACGCCTCCCTTTCCTTTGCTGGCAGCATCAAAAAGAGGTTGGCACTTCCGAATGGCCGCGGGAAGTTCACTAGGGATCAGGATGAGATCGTCAACCCGCGCCGCCGCAACAGCAAAAGTGTGCCCTGCATCTCCCAAGATTAGGGAAGCCACATCCCCGAGACCTTTCGCTATTTTTTTGTGGTCCCCACCAATAGACAAGTCCTCTGATTGCGCGACAACAGCGGTCCCAGCACAGGCCGCCATCTTTTGGGCCGCCTCATTCTGGACAACAGCAGTAAGGGTGTTCTTGCAAACCTCCAGATCGTCCACCAGTTTCCCATTTATGGAGCTTGGAGGAACCTCCCTGTAGGAGTTCATTTGCGCAAAACTCAAACTCTTTGTCTGATCCGCCCCGATCGTCCTTCTCGCGAAGTCTACAATGATATCCGGTGCTAGAGCACTTTTGTCGTTTAAAACAGCAGAAGCGAAAGCCATCACCCCAGCACAACGCGCAGCCTGCCGCGCCAATTTTTTTGTTGGCTCCCCAACATAAATCGGCTCAACTGCTTCGGCGGGTGTTGCATGGGCTGCGGCCGCAGCAAAGATAAAGGGTAAGATTTGTTTGAACATCATCAAACTCCATGAAAAATTGTTAAATCCTGCAAGGAAGGAAACATAGAGTCGCTCTAAACTTATGTCAATAAAATATTATAAACCCCTAAAAAAACACCTCAAAGTTTCGCGCCGAAGTCGCATAAATCTTGAACCAGACACTGCGAACACTCGGGGCGACGCGCCTTACAGACATAGCGTCCATGAAGAATGAGCCAATGATGAGCGTGGCGTTTGAAACCTTCTGGAATGGTTTTTTCCAGCTTGACCTCAATCTCTTCGGGTGTTTTGCCTTTGGCAAGGCCGGTCCGGTTGGCGACCCGAAAAACATGCGTATCCACGGCAATCACCTTCTCGCCAAAAGCGATGTTCAGCACGACATTGGCGGTCTTGCGACCAACCCCGGGCAAGGAGACCAACTCGTCCCGCGTGTGGGGAACGGCTCCCCCATGCTCTTTGAGCAATATCTCGGACAAGGCCATGATGTTTTTTGCCTTGGTATTATAAAGACCGATGGTTTTTATAAAATCCTTCAGCCCCTCTAACCCAAGTTTCACCATCTTGGCAGGGGTATCGGCAACTTTGAAAAGGGCTTTGGTTGCCTTGTTGACACCTGTATCTGTTGCCTGTGCTGATAGGACAACGGCAACCAGTAATGTGTAGGGATTGGTGTAATCCAGCTCTCCCTTTGGTTCAGGGTTTTGGTTTTGCAAGCGGGTGAAAAAATCGGTAACCTGAGCTTTGTTCATCATAGAGTGAATATAAGGAAGCTTCGCGTGCGTAACAATCCAAAAGTCTCAGACTTTTCAGGTCTTCGTATAGAGAAGACAATGCCAACCTCGCCGTGGTCAAGGGATTTGAAACTTGTTCCGGCCTCTTCCTCTGCCCAGCTTTTTTACGGGAGCTGCCCCTCACCTATCGGACCGATCACATTGGTATGGGATCAGGCCGGAGTTCTTCGCTGTCTCGGCTTTGATGCGGGGAAAAGAACTCTTCAAAATAGTTTCCAGCAATACCCGCTTGCAAAATTTTCTCAAGAAACCGTTTTCGCCCAAGAAAAAATTGAGGCGATTCTATCCCTCTGGCTTGGAACATCAAAGCCAGACTCCCCTTTTTCTTTGGCCGTAGAGGGAACTGAATTCCAAAAATCCGTATGGCAAGCTCTGCTCACTATTCCCAAAGGCTCTGTGGTAAGTTACGCAGACGTGGCCCGCGCAATTGGCAACCCCAAAGCGGTCAGAGC
>CAYZAR010000264.1:0-1975 GCA_964476455.1 uncultured Micavibrio sp. | reverse complement strand
CAACTGCGGATGTTTCAACTGCAGGGGCCGCAGGAGCCTTGGCAGAAGAAGGAGCGGGTTTACGATCATCATCGCGGTAATTGACGATAACGGCTTTTCCGGTTTTCTCCTGAGTTTTGGCTTCTTCTTCTGAACGTGCAATGTTCAGGGTGAGGGAAACTTTGACTTCAGGGTGCAAGGACAGATTAACTTGGAACAAGCCAATCGACTTGAACGCCGTGTTCATCAGAACCTGATTGCGGGTGATAGCAATCTTGGCAGAGGATTCAATTGCATCGGCAATATCACGCGAAGAAACTGATCCGTATAGGTGACCAGATTCTGCTGCTTGACGAATGATGACAACTTTAAGGCCGTCAAGTTTCTTCGCAACTTTGTCTGCGTCTGCCTTGCGCTCAAGGTTTTGGGCCTCAAGGATTTTGCGTTGAGCTTCAAAGAAAGAAATATTTTCTTTTGTGGCACGAAGAGCTTTGCGTTGAGGCAAGAGGAAGTTGCGGGCGTACCCGGGCTTCACTTTTACCACATCGCCCATCTGGCCGAGTTTTTCAACGCGTTCCAGTAAAATGATTTCTGTAGGCATATTATTGGTCCTTTCCCTACTAAACTATTCGCCCATCAAAGATGAACGACGGGGGTTGTCGTTTTCAATCCGAACGTAAGGCAGTAAAGCCATATACCGCGCTTGCTTGATAGCGGTGGCAAGCACACGTTGTTTCTTTTGGGAAACATAGGTGATCCGGCTTGGCATAATCTTACCGCGTTCGGAAATAAAACGGCCCAGCATCCGAATGTTTTTCCAGTCAATAGCTGGAGAGTTTGGGCCGCTGAATGGGCAGGTTTTACGACGTTTGAAGAAAGATTTTTTTGCAGGTGCTTGTGCTTGTGTTTGTGCTTCAGACATTTTAGGCAGCCTCCTCATCCATAAAGCGGTCAGAATCATTGTTCTTGTCAATAATCGCGGATGGGCCTTTGCTGGGCTCTTCCAGACGGACTGACATATAACGGACAATATTTTCGTTAATACGCATTTGCCGTTCCATTTCGAGAAGGGCGGGAGCATTCACGTCAAATTCAATCAAGGTATAGTGACCTTTGCGGGCGCGGTTGATCCGGTACGCAAAGTTCCGCAAACCCCATTGCTCCGTTTTCAGGATGGTGCCGCCGGCTTGGGTCAGAATATCACAGAACTGGTTGGTCATGGTCTCAACTTGAGCCGCGCCAAGGTCCTGCCGTGTAATAAACACAGTTTCGTATAAAGGCATATTGATCTCCTTTCGGGTTCGCCCCACCTAAAATCTTGTGGGAGAAGCTGACACCCGCCTTAAGGGCGACAGCAAGGTTGCTTTAAGAGGCACATAAAGACAGGACAGGCGCGCAAAATCAAGAAAAAAATGCCCCAAAGTAATTTGGGGCATTGAAAGGGACGTAAGGGAAAGATTAAGCTCAATAAACGTTGGTATTGGCGTGAATAGTTAAAAATCTGGCCATGACATAAGTCCAGTCTTTCTGTGGATCTTCCGAAGAGTATTTGCGCGAAGCGCGGCGCAAAAGCCCCTCAAGGCGACGTTCGCTCATATCAGGCTGGTTGAGCGATTGTCTCAATCTGTTGAGGGAGACATGGCAGCAATAACTGGCATAGTCAACATTTGGAGCCCCCCCCGCTTCTACCAAAGTGGTGTAGGCCGTGCTGTTCTCATCTAGGACTGAGCGGATATTTTGGTGTATAACTGAGCAACTCATGGTCTCCTCCTTATGGTTCGGGATGGTTATCACGGGCCTCTAATTCCTTCCGTTTTTATGTTTTTTTTGCTCTAAGATATATCTGTGCGCAAGAAAGACACGTTTCTTAATTTTCAGGTAACATACATATAGCTTATTTTTTAGCCTGTTGCAAATTAGCAACATCTAATACGATACGTTTCGAAAGGGTGCGGTGCGGGAACGTCTTGATTAATTTGTGGTTTTGCTCTGATTT
>CAYZAR010000263.1:0-1975 GCA_964476455.1 uncultured Micavibrio sp. | reverse complement strand
CTCGTGGACCTGTCAATCGGTAGCGAATAACGCTCCGCGCCGTTGGAGACAAGCCAAACCTCTCAACAATTTCGTCAACAGCTTTATCAGAAACCGCAGTCCCCAAAACCCAAACCCCCGTGGCAAGATCAACCATGTCCTTGTCAAAGTCTCCCAACAATTGGGAAGCTAAAACAATTTGAACACCACGTTTCCGGCCTTCGCGAACATCACGGACAATCTGACCCCGCACCGAGGCTGAACTACTGGTCCGGTGAAATTCATCGTAGCAAAGCCGTTTGGGAGTTTCTGCCAAATCTTGCAAACGAAGTTCGTGATAAGAACGATACTTCTCTGGAATACTCCGCAAAGAATCAACCCCAACCCACCATGCTCGCACCAAAGCATACCGTGCCAACATGTACATGATCGAGGTTTGGCGGTCTGCTGTGTCATCCCCTTGCGGTGCAACGTCCATCAAATCTAGTGAGCATATGCGTGTCGTTGAAATATCAAACTGGGTCACGGACGATAAAATAGGATACTCGCGAACAGCCGAGGTAATCATCCGTTCAAAAGCGTTGATAACCGACTCGGCACTAAAGCCAACCGAAGTTTCCTCCAACAACGTCCTGATTTGCGGACGACGAGAAGCTGTGATCGAGTCACTCAGCGTTGGAACGGCGTGCCTTTGAGCCAATGCAGCTTCGTGATATTCCCCTAACTCGAACAGACGATCTACAACATCCCACCAATAGGGATCGGCTGGAAGATAAATATTATGCTTCTGAATGGCTTCATCAATAACCGGATCAAGGCGAGGAAGATAGGGCCTCGGCTCCGCATTCGCCATCCGATCGTCCCGCCAACGATACATTTCGTCAACAACCATCCCCGCTAATTGAGACATCCCATCATATGGTTTCTCAAACCCGGGAGGCGTACACAGAAGAATAATAAGTTCAACCAAGTAGCTCCGCTCATCCATAAGCGGATAACGGCATCCCAACTGGGTGTCAAAAGGATTGATGGCAAACTGACGGGACATCTGCAAACGATAGCCAGCGGCTTCATGTTGCCGATCCTCGGGAAGAGCCTCTTTAATCATGGAAATAAGCCCTGAAGACGAGGGGCCAATATCAATAACCGCAATAAAAGGAAGCTTGCTAAGACCCGGGGACAAGATTGTTCCAAAGTTCAGAGCGTTCATAAGAACCGATTTCCCTGCCCCGGGTTGCGCAAAAATCAGGTCAAACCATGTTGTGGTTAAGTTAGTTCCTGTTTGATATGGCCAAACCTTCCCATCAGGGGTCCTTAGCAAAATAGCCCCAACATTAAAGGGGCTTGAAGGTCGTTGCCACGGCAAAAGCTTCATAACCTCTTTCATGGGAGCAACAGCCAGAGGAGCTGTCCCCGCACAGTGAATCCCCATCGCCGAAGACATCACGCAATCCAGCGGATCTCCCGAAACATCACTCACCCCTGCATAACCCCAGCTTTCCACGGCCTGCATCAACACAGAAAGTCGATCACGAATGAGGTTGTATTCGTTCTTAGGAGCCCATGTTGCAAATGATACGCGCAGCTTAACTACCGGTTCGCTACGGGCCATCACCTGCAGCCCCTCCAGAGAGTACTTGATCTGTTTGTTGAGGGCGTTTGTCACACTCATCAAGGTTGCAATATTTGCTCGAAAAGCCGTTGCATGCGCTCCACCTCCTTCAATCATAAAGGATATTCGGAAGGGAACCTTTGCATCATAAAGGCGGTTCAATAACATCGGAAAAGGTGTTGGCTCCTGAGGGCCTAAGACCATATCTGCTCCAGCCCATAATTGATCACCAATACGAACAACTGGCCCATCAATTATCTTGGCATCCCCCAAAGATAATTGGCTTCTGAGGGATGGCCAGATAATGTCTGACAAATCGTTTGTATCCATTGGCGCGCGCGGCGAAATAGGATCACCAGGAAGACATGCACGCCACTCTTCATT
>CAYZAR010000262.1:0-2015 GCA_964476455.1 uncultured Micavibrio sp. | reverse complement strand
GCCGTACCTCGTGGTTAAATTCAAACCGTTGGCTGAAGGAGCCATCGGGAGGTAGAGTTAGAGAAGGGGGTAACCTCAATTTTTTGTCATAAAAATATTAACGGTTTTCGTAAAAACGTTGACATTTCAGAATAGTCTCATTATGAAATCAATCTTTCGGATTGCATAAGGAGAAAAAATCATGGCCGCAACAAGTTTAGCTCTCAAGCCTACTACTGGCACCGCATTGACATACGACAATGCCACAGGGGCAGTTAGAGTGGAGATGGATAAACTCCTTACCCGTATTGGTGAGGCAGGCCAAGATGTGAAGGCTCTTGCTGATTTATTCCCTTCTCAGGGCCCACAAATTACAACTCTTGTAGATTCCGTTCTAAATCAACTCATGCAGGGGCAGCAAAGTCTGGCTGAGGTCAAGAGTCAGGCTGATGAGGCTCTTGGGTTTTTGGGGACCTCACATACTGAGCAATTACGAAATCTTCTTTCTGACCCTATGGAGAGACTCCAAGCGGAAGAGCAAGCGGCCAAACCACAACCTACAGTTTTGAGACGGCTCAAAAACGCCTTAGTTTCTATTTTTGGTACAAGTGCAGAAAACACGAGCCCGCAAACGCCAGCGGAGCAACTCACCGCCGAACTTCAAAGACGCCTCGGAAAAAACGTCTTGCCGGAAATTATCAAGACGGCTCAAGAATTGCTTCGAAAAGAAATTGGAGCACTGTATGAAGGTCCGGGAACAGAGACAACCGAAAGAATTATACGCGAACTTGTTGACCGAGAAAAAAGAAAAATCGTTGTGGCCTGCACGAACAGCCTTTTAGAGGACGTTAGGCGTTTGATTCAGGGTGTTGTTGTTCATGAAAATAGTCTCCCTAGGATGATGGAAAGTTTTGGGGATCTTTACGAACAACTTGGAGATCTTTACCAAGAAAAACTTATGCAGCAAGCTGTTTTGGCAGAGGCTTTGGCAAGGCCAGCCTCCGTTCCGGCAGGTTCGAATCTTGCTATTGCTTTTTCTAGCCCTCTTCGAGGCAGAGAAGATGTTTTGCGAGAGTGCCTAGGGCGTACCACATCGGAAGTTGCGGTTTTGGCCCAATCCGGTGTGCAGTTGCACGCCATGAACAATGCTGCCAAGGGAGCCATGCAAGGCATGGAGAATATTAGAACAAGTCTTTTGCCAAGGACACAGCTTTTGACGGCAACAATTTTTGGACAGCTGGCTGTTGGTGATGCGGCTGGTCTCCAGGAACAAGCTGTCCGAACGGCAGAGGGGCTTGCAACATTAGGGAACACGCTGACGCACGGTCTTATCACAGGAGCTGCGCGCTTTCAATCTGGTGAGGCGGATATTCGGAGTGCCCAATCTGCTATAACGACCCTAAATGGCATACAAGCGGCCTTGAAAGAAGGTGTTACGATTGTGGGGCAAAATCACGCAGCCCTTGAGGCCGCCCGCGCCGAACTGTCGGAAGCTTTGGCAAAAACTCAAGAGGGATTGCAAAATTATGATGCGGCCGTGGCGGCCGTCCAGTCAGGAAAAAACACCCCTGCTTTGGCTGGCCTCGCTAGAGGGTAATTCATGGAAAGGGAAATATATTTCCGCACGCGCCGCTTTGAACGAAAGGTAGGAGACGCTGAGCCGTACCAAGTTTACTGGATGGCGGTTGCAACCGGAAACGGGTTTTCAGTTCTCGAGATAACGGATCGCACGCAGAGTCCAAACCTTCTGATGCGGTTTCTTCCAGAGAATGGGGAGAGTTCGATTGTTGAAACTCGATCAGAAGCTCTCGGTCTTGAAGAGGCTTTATCCTTTCTTGACACCAAAGAGAGGGAGATGGTGGGGCGCAAAAACACATCTCCTGTGGAAGATGGCGACACAGTAGGGGGGTGGTATTATTTGTCCTTTGCCGAGAGGCATCGGGTGAAATTCAGAGATGGACTTCACACAAGCCATCCTGACTTATATCGCTCCATGATGAATGGTCGTTTTCCCATCACACTGGAACACCTTACAC
>CAYZAR010000261.1:0-2020 GCA_964476455.1 uncultured Micavibrio sp. | reverse complement strand
CTGCGATACTGATCGCTTCGTGATACATACCAACTGGACCGATCTTGTCAGTGAAACCCATGAAATTGCGCTGGAGGAACTGGCCAATCCCGACAAGATGAACCTGCTGCGCTATGCGTTCTTTGAGCCGGACAGGCTCAAACCCGCTAAATCGCGCCAGCAACTAACCGAAGAAATTGCAGGCAAATTTGCAGCCATATCCGAAGCCCTAAGGCAACGGAACCAAAATCCGCACAAAGTTGCTCATTTTGTCAATCGCCTAATCTTCTGTATGTTTGCCGAAGATATTGAGCTTCTCCCCAAAGGCATATTCACAGATCTATTGGAACGCAGCGTAAAGCAACCCGAAGACCTGCAAAGAAAACTATCTTCCCTCTTCAAGGCCATGAAAGACGGCGGCGCATGGGGTGCGGATGATATTCTTTGGTTTAATGGCGGCTTATTTGATGATGATACAGCACTTAAGCTAGAGCCTTCGGAAATTAAGATGATCTACGAAACTGCCAAAAAAGATTGGAGCGATATTGATCCTTCCATCATGGGGACATTGTTTGAACGTGGCCTTGACCCCGCAAAACAAAGTCAATTAGGGGCCCACTACACAGACAGGGATATGATTATGAAGATCATAAACCCTGTCATTATTGAACCCCTGACCGAAGAATGGGAAAGCGTTAAAACAAAGATATTAGAGGAATTAAAGAAGGCTGACACGCATAAGGCAAAAGGCAATACGTCGGAGACAGCAAAACAAATCACTGCCGCCCTAAACCGTGCAAGAAAGTCCTATGACAGTTTCAAGGCCAAGGTTATCAAGTTTAAGGTTCTCGACCCTGCCTGTGGGTCAGGGAATTTCCTGTACCTGTCTTTGAAAGCTCTGAAAGATTTGGAACAACAAATCAACATTTTCGGTGAAATGATTTTTCGTTTGCCTCAGGCAATTCCCGAGATCGGGCCTGAAAATATCTACGGGATAGAGATAAACCCCTACGCCGCTGAATTGGCGCGGGTGAGTGTGTGGATTGGTGAAATTCAATGGGTCAAAAAGCATGGCTTTACCGTCCCTGCCAATCCCGTTTTGCGAAAACTCAACAACATTACCTGCCACGATGCGCTGATAAACGAAGACGGAACCGAATATCACTGGCCGAAGGTTGATGTGATTGTTGGTAATCCTCCTTTTATCGGAGATAAAAAGATGATCCGCGAGCTTGGCGAGGAATATACTGTCAAACTCCGTAAGCTTTACGATGGGCGCGTTTCTGGTGGTGCCGACTTTGTCTGTTTCTGGTTTGCAAAATGCAATGACTATATGAAAGCGGGATGGTTACAACGTGCAGGACTCGTTTCAACCAATTCCATTCGTGGCGGAAAAAACAGAGAGGTTCTGAACACAATCGCTGAAAATTTCCAAATTTATAACGCATGGCCCGATGAAGAATGGGTGAACGAAGGCGCGGCGGTGCGTGTGTCCATGACCGCGTTTTCAAAAGAAAAAAGGGAAACGGTCAAATTATCGGATAAGGTTGTTACAGGCGTATTCTCTGACTTGTCTGAAGAAGCTAAAGGCATGAAAATTGATGCCTCGAAAGTTAGGAAACTCGATGCAAATTCAGGCCTATCTTTCCAAGGAACTGTAAAGGCGGGTGACTTTGAAATTGGTTACAACCAAGCCCTTGAGTGGATGGTGCAACCTAACCCCAATAATAAACCAAATTCTAGTGTTTTGTTTCCTTGGGTAAATGGAAAAGATATAACAGCACGCAGGTCTAATACTTGGATTATTGATTTTGGAACATCAATGTCAGAGCAAGAGGCAAGCCTTTTTGAAAAGCCGTTTTCATACATTGAAGAGAGAGTTAAGCCTGTTCGTCAACTTGTGAGGCGAGATAATCATAGAGAAAAATGGTGGCTGTATGGTGAAACAAGACCTTCCATGAGAAAGGCTCTGGCAAAACTGGATAGATGTTTAGTCCCATGTTCTTCAGGAGTATGCTATAGAAAACTCATGGAGGCAGAT
>CAYZAR010000260.1:0-2025 GCA_964476455.1 uncultured Micavibrio sp. | reverse complement strand
CTGATGCCAGAAACAGCTCTAAAATATGGAGCAAATGATGCTTTTGATGTGGAGCAAAATATTGATGTTGGTATTCATCTGATCAGCGATCTTTTACAAAAATATGATGGCAACATAAAACTGGTTTTGGCTGCCTATAACGCAGGAGAAGGTGCTGTAAAAAAATACAACGGTATACCGCCATATAAAGAAACAATTGAATATATAAAAAAAATTGAACAGATTTTGTACAAATAAGTTGAAAAAGTATTCTACATTTCAACTCTCAGTGTAATTATCCCTATAAAATTAAATTCCTGTTGCCAATCTTTTTTTAAAATGCAACCTAGGATTTAAGAAAGTAAAATTTGTGCATTTAGGGGTAAAATTAAAAATGAGACTTCAAAAATATTCTTTTTTTCTATTCATATGTTTTCTTATAACAATTTTCTATTCTGAATATGCGTTTGCGCAAACCGCTCTGTTTGATTCAGGAACAAACTTTTTAACGGCATTGCAAAACCTTCTGACCACGACATGGGCAAGGCTGATCGGCATTATCGCCGTAGCCCTCTGCGGGATTGCTTTCATGACCGGCCGTATGTCTTGGCAAGTCGCAGGTTCCGTAGCAATCGGCATTATCCTGATCTTTGGCGCACCGGCCATCGTGGATAGCGTTTCAGGCTCTCTATAACGAAATGGCGCAGGAGCGGATCGAGATAGATCCCCTTTTCATCGGCATGACCAGGCCTCCTTTGACGATGGGTGTGCCGATGGAATTCTTTGGGATCAATTTTATTGTCTTCGGCATAGGCATGATTTTGTTTCTGTCGTTATCAGGAAAGATCATTTTCTTCGCCTGTATCACTCTTCCGGTTCACGCGATCGGTTATATCGCAACGGAAAAAGACCCGCATTGGATGCGGATCTGGCTCACAAAACTGAATAAATGTGCGCCCACAAGAAACAAGAGTTTTTGGAAAAGTAATAGTTACAAGCCTTAGGAAATCACCATGTTCGCCGTAGCAAAAAAAGACGATACGATCTATGGCAGACAAGCCAAAGTAGAGGATTCCGTAGGACGGTTTATCCCCTACACGCGGCTTGTGGACGAAGAAATCATCAAAACCAAAGAAGGCTATCTTCTTAAGATCATCAAAATTGAAGGCGTTCCCTTTGAAACCGCCGATGAGATCGATATAAACCAAAGAAAGACCGTCCGCGCTACCCTTTTACGGGGATTATCGAACAGCCGATTTGCGCTCTATCATCACATTATCCGCCGTGAGGAAAACAGCGAACAGGAAGGCTTTTTTGAGAACGATTTCTGCCGCGCGCTTGACAACGCCTATCAGGAACGTCTTGCCAGCAAGAGAATGTTTGTCAACGAGCAATACATCACGATTGTACGCAGGCCCGCACAAGGCACTTTCGGGCTTATGGCCGATCTCAGCCGGACGCTCTTTACCCGCATTGATCGCAAAATGCAGGCAAATCAGGAAATTGAAGATATCAAAGCCCTGAATGAAGCGGCAGGACATATCCTCACGACTTTGGCACCCTACAAACCGAGGGTTCTTGGTATAAAAAAGACTGATAAAGGCATTTTAGGAGAAAATCTTTCCTTCCTGTCCTATCTGGTCAATCTCGAAAAAGCGGATATACGCCTGCCGCGTATGTCTATTGCCGATTATCTGCCCTGCAAACGCATTTCATTCGGAAAAGAGGCCTTCGAGGTACGCGGAAGCGCGCCTGGGGACGTCAAGCTCGGGGCCGTACTATCCTTGAAGGAATATGCCGACGGAACCGGACCGGGGATGCTTGATAGTTTGTTGCGCCTGCCCCATGAGTTCATCCTGACCCAATCTTTCGGCTTTGTCGATCGGCAGGCCTCTCTCAATGCGATGAGCGATACGAAAAGGAAAATGATCGCAGGTGAGCAAGGCGCTACCTCACTGGAAGAGGATCTGGACAACGCAATTGACGATCTAGCTTCCGGCCGCTCGACCTTTGGCGAACATCACCTGACAATCACTGCCATCGGGA
>CAYZAR010000259.1:1687-2025 GCA_964476455.1 uncultured Micavibrio sp. | reverse complement strand
GCTCAACGCTGTGCGTAAGGCCGGATCAATTATTTCGTCGAACACATCAACTATTCCACTGCATACTTTGGCGGAGCCTTTCGGCGAAACTTTTTCTAAGGATTTTCTGATTACTCATTTCTTTAATCCTCCACGCTATATGCGTTTGTTAGAGCTGGTTATCTCTCCCAAAACGCGGCCAGACGCGGTTCAGACCATTCGGGAGTTTTGCGATGTCAAACTCGGGAAAGGCGTTGTTTCCTGTCATGACACCCCGGGTTTCATTGCCAACCGCCTCGGTGTCTTCTGGATGCAAGCAGGGATCAATGCAGCTGTTGAAAAAAATGTTCCTATTGAAG
>CAYZAR010000259.1:0-1677 GCA_964476455.1 uncultured Micavibrio sp. | reverse complement strand
GTCATGTCCAAACCTGTTGGGATTCCCAAAACCGGTATTTTTGGATTGATTGATCTGGTTGGGGTTGACTTGATGCCAAAACTTGCCGATTCCATGCTCTCTACCCTCCCCCAAAAGGACGAATACCGCTCTCTTTACAAAGATTTTTCCTTTATTCACGAGATGATTAAGGCCGGATACACGGGACGAAAAGGCAAAGGCGGGTTTTACCGATTGGATGACAAACGTCGCAAACTCTCTTTGAATCTCAAAGCCTCCACGTTTGATGCGGTTTCTTCTTATGCCCCTTCGGAAAAAGAGCCTTCTTTTCCCTCAATAGAAGCCGGAAAACAGGGACTTAAAGCTGTGATCACTTCCCCTGATATGGGCGGAGTCTACGCGTGGGATGTTTTAGGCCCGACTTTGGCTTACGCCGCATCACTGGTTCCCGAAATTGCCGAAACAATTGCCGATGTTGATGAAGCCATGCGCCTTGGGTATAATTGGAAAAAAGGCCCTTTCCAGATGATTGATGATCTGGGGCCTGCGTGGTTTGCCGAGAAACTTCGTGAGATGGGGCGACCCGTTCCGGCATTACTTGAAAAGCTTGGCGCAAGAAATTTCTATAAAATCGAGAACGGCGTTCTCCATTATTTTGGAACAGATGGTCTTTACCACGAAGTTATTCGTGCCAAAGGAGTACTTCTTCTTGAGGACATCAAACGCGCCAAAACCCCTGTCTTCAAAACATCCTCAGCAGTTCTATGGGATATTGGTGATAAGGTCTTGTGTCTTGAATTTACCGGCAAGATGAACGCCATTGACGATCAAGTTTTTGCGGCCATTGACCATGCCCTGAAAATCACAGGCCCTTCCAAAGATTTTGCGGCACTTGTTGTTTATAACGAAGGATCAGCCTTTTCGGCAGGAGCAAATCTTGGCCTTGCTCTGTTTGCTGCCAATATTGCGTTATGGCCGCAAATTGAGGAACTGGTCTCCGGTGGACAACGGGCTTATAAAGCCCTTAAATTCGCGCCTTTTCCCGTGGTTTCGGCACCGAGCGGCATTGCTCTTGGCGGCGGATGCGAAATTTTGCTGCACTCGGACCATGTGCAGGCTCATGCCGAGACCTATTGCGGTTTGGTTGAAGTCGGCGTTGGGTTTATTCCTGGATGGGGCGGTTGCAAGGAAATGATCCTCCGCTATAGGGACCGTGAACAAGCTGCCTATGACAGAGCAACCGGAGGGCAAAAAATCTGGTTCTCTCCCAAAAATACTCCCATGGGAGCTATCCGCCAAGCCTTTGAAACCATCGCAACCGCCAAAGTTGCCAAATCGGCGGCAGATGCCAAAGATATAGGGTATTTGCGGGAAAGCGATGGAATCACCATGAACCGCGATCGCTTATTGTATGATGCCAAAGTCAAAGCGTTGGAACTGGCTAAGGATTACTCTCCGCCCGTTATGAAGGAAGAAATTCGTCTGCCGGGCCCATCTGGAAAAATGGCTCTAGATTTGGCGGTTGCGGACCTCCGCAAATCCGGCAAGGCTTCACCATACGATGTTGTGGTTTGCGAAGCTCTCGCCCGTGTTCTCTCTGGAGGAGAAAAGGGAGATTGGACCAATCCGCTCAAAGAAGACGATATTGTTAAATTGGAACGGGACGAGTTCATGAAACTGGCCAAGAATCCGAACACC
>CAYZAR010000258.1:0-2048 GCA_964476455.1 uncultured Micavibrio sp. | reverse complement strand
ATCTCCAGCAGCCTTTTCATCCTCCAGTTCCTTCAGAATATCTTCAATGACGCTAGAGTAACCATACGCTGCATCAATAGCATCCCCTAACACACTTGGTGTTGTTACAAGACAGCGTATCACGCTTCCTTTGGGCAACACTCTGCGCAAGCTGTCCATCGCCACGATGTCGTAAGGATCAACAACGGCAACAGCCACGGTCCCATCATGATAGGACACTGGCAACGCTCTCATCTTTTTGGCACTCTCTTTCGAGAGCAACGCCAATGCATCCCCGTCAAAAACTGTATTTTTAGGGTCAAAAACCTCATAACCAGAGGATTCCGCGATAAATTGAGTCAAAATTGACTCATCGATAAACCCGAGATCAACCAGAACCTTTCCCAGCATTTTTCCGGTGATTTTCTTCTCTTGCAAAGCAACCTTTAGCTGCTCCGCCGTCAGAATCCCCTGCTCAACCATCCGCTCGCCCATGCGGCCTCGCGGGTCAAGTCCGCCACCAGCACCAGCCGCCCCATCCTCTCCTTGGAGAGTATCAACCCCAGCACCACCACGACGAGCTACATCCCCCGCTGAGCGTCTATTGGGCTTTATTTGGTCCGGACGAGCAGGAAGGTTAGCTGTGCTCGCTAACGCCCGCCCATGCCCATCTTCCTGATCTGTTAGATCAATCACTTCCATGAAACTTTTCTCTCCCTCCTACCAGTGTCAACTATCCTAGGTGTTAATGTAAAAAGCTAAAATCATTCCACACCGAAATTAAAACAGACAAACCACACAAGGCTCCTTGAATCTAAACCTCTAAAGACACAAACCAAGACTACCCACGAAAGATTAAGAAATAATTAGAAGAACGGGGGTAAATTGTCTGCTATAGGCCAGAACTCAGGCCATATTGAAAAAACTATTCATTTATGTACTATTAGGCAGTCGCAAGCCAACCTGCGGGGGAAAGTATTATGGTAATTGAAGTTAGACGGCTTCTTTTTTCTCATAGCGAGACCACAAAAGCCATCAAAGACTACGGAGAGAAATTTCATATGGTTTTTCCAGAGGGGAAGGTTATTCGCGTTCGCTTTGCTGGAACCTATGGGCATGAATTTCATACCATGAAGCAGTTCAAAACTCCTCTGCATGGAACCTATAACATTGAGGAAAACGTAAAAGCTGTCACCGTTACTTTTTTTAATGAGAATACCTTTGAACAGAAATTCTTTAACTTGACCGCTGATTTTGTAAGTGGAGCATTGATTGAGTACTGCATCCACAACCAGATCATGATGCCCAAACAGGCAAGAAAGAGTCTAGACGTCACGGATTTTAATGTCTGTCTTGATATTAACTATGAGAACAAGACGGAAGCCGATCAAGGAAACGCAGGCCTCTCTCTTGATGAGTAAGTCATAACAACCTACAAACCCATCATAAAGGCATATCTTCTCTCAACCCAAACATCTGTCTTAGGCTTTCTGTAATCGAGATGAGGGGGCCTCCCTCTTTGGTTTTCCGGTTTTTAAGCTCATCATCAGGAACAAAAGCAATTGTCTTTTCTTCGTTAGGAACCCCTCTCCTAATGGCCTCTTGTTCCTGTCCGAAATTCCACGTCTGTGCATCAAAAACACCTGACGTTAAATCTCCAAAAGACAGTCTTTGTTCCAGTGTGCTCGGAATGCTATTAGCAGCTGTGACCTCTAAGTTCCCGTCAATATAAGTTCCCACCAGATAGTTTGTGGCCATTCCCCCTGAAGCGGCAATGGCATAGTTTCCCGGGTGTGAGTCAAAAGTTGCCGCAGTTGAAAAACTGACCCCCGTCAAAACAGATTCCAGATCTCCATTCTTAAGCCCACTCAGCGTATAGGAAAAGGTCGGGTTTGCTGTCCGCGATTTTCGCGTAGCATCCGCCACGCGCAAAGTTAGAGCCGCTGGATCAATAGTCAATGTCCCATCAACAACCGTAAGCAGGTATCCCATATCCGAAGCAAAACTTCCTGTAACGGCATACGTTCCAACATTCGAGATCCCCGTGGCCACCGTTGACGCTGTGGCAG
>CAYZAR010000257.1:0-2078 GCA_964476455.1 uncultured Micavibrio sp. | reverse complement strand
ATCCTTGCGGGACAAACGACTCATGTCGCTTGATCTTGGGGCTCTTGTTGCTGGTGCGAAGTTTCGCGGAGAATTTGAAGAACGTCTCAAATCAGTTCTTGATGAAATCCGTGGCAGCAGTGGGGAGATTGTCCTTTTTCTGGATGAATTGCACACCCTCGTTGGGGCGGGTAAGGCTGATGGGGCGATGGATGCCTCAAATATGCTCAAGCCAGCTCTGGCGCGGGGAGAGCTGCATATGGTCGGAGCAACAACTCTTGATGAATACCGCAAGCACATCGAAAAAGATGCGGCTCTGGCCCGCCGTTTCCAACCTGTTTTTGTGACCGAACCAACCGTTGAGGATACAATCTCAATTCTTCGTGGTCTCAAGGAAAAATACGAGGTTCACCACGGGGTGCGCATTACTGATGCGGCAATTGTCGCAGCAGCACAATTGTCCAATCGTTATATAACTGACCGATTTTTGCCCGATAAAGCAATTGACTTGGTGGACGAGGCCTCTTCACGGCTGCGCATTCAAGTGGACAGTAAGCCAGAAGAAATTGATGAATTTGACCGACGAATTGTCCAACTTAAAATCGAACGGGAAGCTTTGAAGAAAGAATCAGACCCAGCTTCTAAGGATAGGCTCATTAAACTCGAAGACGAACTCAAAGACCTTGAAGGGAAATCTGCCGTTCTGACTGCTCAATGGCAAGCTGAAAAAGAAAAAATCAACAAAGGACAGAAGCTGACCGAAGAGCTGGATCGTGCCCGTATCGAATTGGAGCAGGCCGAACGGGAAGGCAATTGGGCCAAGGCGGGCGAACTTAAGTACGGCAAAATTCCTGAACTGAGCAAGGCTTTGGAAGGAGCTGCGAATAGCGAAGCGCGTCACCTCATCAATGAGGAGGTCACAGCGGATGATATTGCTAGCATTGTCAGTCGCTGGACTGGTATTCCGATTGATAAAATGATGCAGGGGGAGAACGAGAAACTTCTGAACATGGAAAAGAAACTCCGTGCGCGTGTGGTGGGGCAGGAGGAAGCCGTAGGGGCTGTAGCTGCTGCTGTGCGTCGTTCTCGCGCTGGTCTTCAGGACCCACGGCGGCCGATTGGTTCGTTTCTTTTTCTGGGCCCGACAGGGGTTGGCAAAACCGAGTTGACCAAGGCTCTCGCCGAGTTTTTGTTTGATGATGATACGGCCCTTATTCGGCTGGATATGTCCGAATACATGGAAAAACATTCGGTGGCCCGCATGATTGGAGCTCCCCCGGGTTATGTTGGTTATGAAGAGGGGGGAGCCTTGACCGAGGCTATTCGCCGCCGCCCCTATCAAGTCGTTCTCTTTGATGAGATCGAGAAAGCTCACCCTGATGTTTTCAATGTCCTTCTTCAAGTGCTTGATGACGGACGGTTGACGGATGGACAGGGGCGGACGGTAGATTTCAGCAACACTGTCTTGATTATGACTTCCAACCTCGGGGCCGATCACTTGGCGGCTTTGGATGAGGGCAAGGATATTGAAAAAGTAAGGCCCCAAGTCATGGAGGCCGTTCGCAAATTTTTCCGTCCAGAGTTTCTTAACCGCCTTGACGAAATTTTGCTCTTCCGAAGACTTGGGCGCGATCAGATGGCTGGGATTGTCGATATTCAACTGGGAAATCTGCGGAAATTGCTGGTACAGCGGCGCGTGACCTTAACTGTTGATGATAAAGCCAAATTGTGGCTGGCAGATAAGGGGTTTGACCCTGTTTACGGGGCTCGGCCTCTCAAGCGGGCCATTCAGACCTATTTGCAAAATCATTTGGCTGAAATGATCCTTCAGGGCGAAATTCCTGATGGGGCCTCGGTTGTGGTAAGCGAAAAATCTAGTAAACTCGACTTTAAGGTTGTGAAGTCTGCTGGAAACACCGATACCAAATCGGCAGCTTAAGCTGGGGCCCTTCTTATCTTTCTTGTAGAGATATTTGGAGGATCCGCTTCGCGGGTTGCCGAATCTGTTGTTTTCCGCTAGGAAGAAGGGAGATTGTTTTTCCTTTAGGATTTTTTCATGAAACGTGCTCTGTCATTAGCTTTTCTTTGTTTGTCGCTCT
>CAYZAR010000256.1:0-2097 GCA_964476455.1 uncultured Micavibrio sp. | reverse complement strand
GTGTGGGACTGCGTGGTGTTCCAGTGGTTGAAGCCATGATGGCGTGTGTACTGGCAGACCATTGGCTCCGTCATAAGGCACAGTGTTTATAATTTAAGGAATAAAGCAATGTCTGGACAAAATTGGCTGCGCAAAAGAACGATTGTTTACAACCCTGTTCCAAAACTTCCGGAACCTCCTTCGCGCTTTCGCTTTTTTCGCATTCTTTGGACGGCTCTTAAACGAACCTGTACTGGGATCGGCGCGGTTGTTCTTTTTTGCATTATTCTGGGCGTGTGGTCAGCTTCTCAGGTGGCTAGGCCTGTGGCTCCGAAATTGCCGGATCAAGTTATTTTATCTTTTTCTCTCGGTGGAAACTTGCCGGAATCGCCCGGGGTGGCTCAGTATCTTTCTCGCTTAGGGCTGGGAGAAAATATCATGACTCTAAGAGACATGGTGGACGCAATTGACGCGGCTGCCAGTGACAGCAAAGTCAAAGCCATAACCTTTTATCTCACCAGCACTGGCTATGAATTGACGCAGCTTCAGGAAATTCGGGCGGCTGTTTTGCGTTTTCGGGCGAGCGGCAAACCCAGTTTTGTTTATGCCTCTTCCTATGGCGAAGGAGGAACTGGTCTGGGGATGTATTATCTGGCTTCGGCCTTTGACCAGATATGGATGCAGCCAGTCGGAGTGGTTTCAATTGGAGGAATTAGCGCCGAAGTGCCTTTCTTCCGCAAAGTGATGGATGAATACGGAGTCAGGCCTGAATTTTTTCAGCGCAAGGAATACAAAACGGCGATGGAACATTTGACTTCATCTGAAATGAGCGAGCCAAGCAAGCGGATGATGACTGAACTCATTGGAGATATGGGGGATCAAGTCGTTGAAGAAGTTGTCAGAGATCGCAAGAAAGTGTCTGGAAATTTCCGTTCGCTGATGGATTTGGGTCTCATTACGGATCAGCCAGCCTTAAAAGCGGGGCTGGTTGATCGCGTTGATTATGAAGATGTTTTCGTGAGCGAGATTGAAAATAAAATCGTCAAAGGGGCTGAAGAAGTTCCTGTCGATCAATACTGGACGGCTCAAAGTTTGACCAAGCTGGAACAAAAAATTCTCTCGCCTGACAAAAAGTTACCAACTGTCGCGTTGATCTATATCGAAGGGGTGATTGAAGACGATTCCGGAAGTGAAACCCCCTATGATATGGGCGAAGGTGTGGCCGGAGCCAAGCAGATTGCCGATATTATTCGTCAAGCTGCTGAGGAAGATGATGTGCGCAGTATCATCATTCGTATCAATAGTCCGGGTGGAAGTCCGACGGCTTCGGAAACAATTTACAGGTCTATCGTTTGGGCTCAGCAGGTTAAAAAGAAAACAATCTGGGTCTCGATGGGGGCTTCTGCCGCCTCTGGTGGGTATTGGATTGCTTCTCCGGCTCAAAAAATTTACGCGCTTGGCAGCACCTTAACGGGTTCCATCGGCGTGGTTGGTGGTAAGGTTGATGCTAGCGGACTCATGCAAAAGTTCAATGTGACATGGGACGGCGTTTCTTATGGGCAGAACGCAGGGATGTGGTCTTTTACCAAGCCGTTTAGCCCTATCGCACAGCAACAGTTCGAAGCCTCGCTTGACAATGTCTATGACCACTTCATTTCCCATGTTGCCTCCGGTCGCAAAATGTCTCCACAAAAAGTTGAGGAGGTGGCTAAAGGCCGCATTTGGACGGGAAGGCAGGCAAAAAAGATTGGCTTAGTGGATGCAATCGGTGGTCTTGATGTTGTTCTGGATGATGTGTCTCGCACATACGGGGGGAAAGATCGTCACGATTTAACGATTATTTCTCTACAGAAGAAGAATTCGCCAATGGATGTTTTTTACGCCCTGCTTGAACAAAGCTCAGTTAAACAAACACCTCTTGGCATAGCCCTTCGTAAGGCAATCTCTTTCCTCTCGCCTATGATGCTCGAGATCAACTCTCCGCGCCTAGTGTACGAGCCTGCAAAGGTCAGATTGTAAGTGTCCATCCATAAAGTTTCCATCTATGGACTGCAAATGGTGGATTTCCTGCGCTTCCGTTGCTCAAGTACCCTGATGTACGTTCCGCTACGGTTCTCG
>CAYZAR010000255.1:0-2097 GCA_964476455.1 uncultured Micavibrio sp. | reverse complement strand
CCATCGCAACAACATCCTATCATGCTGTTGCACTTGTTTCGTGAATTTAAGGAGTCCAGACTCCATTAAGGAATCTTATTTTTTCTCTGTTTGTCTCTGCGGGCTCTGTGGTTCGTTTTTTATAGGGGCGCAGCAGCATAACGTGCCGAACCCCCGCCTGAAGCGGTGGTGACGGGGGGTGACAGGAAAAGGACACTACGCCGCTTCCAGCTGTTTCAACGCCGCTGCGAGCTTTTCAATTGTCGCTTCGTTATCCGCTTTGCGGCTTTTTTGTTCCGCAATGATTTCAGCCGGAGCTCCCGTGACAAATTTTTCGTCCGAGAGTTTCTGGTCAATCTTGCCAATATTGATACGCAGCTTTTCAATTTCTTTGCGCAGACGGTCCCGCTCTTTATCCAGATCAATGATCTCGGCAATCGGCAGAACAAAAGTTGCTTCATCCACAATCGTTTGAATAGACCCCTTGGGAACTTCGTGGCTCAAGGCAACCGATTCAATACGGGCCATACGGCGCAAAATCTCGTCATAAGTTTTGAGATATTGAACGGTATCCGCCCCCGCATCTTTCACCAGCAACCGCACCATCGCACCAGCCGGAACATTCATATCGGCGCGCACACTGCGAATGTTTGAAATAGAGCGGATAAGCCATGCAATTTCGCTCGCGCCTTTTTCATTGATCCATGTGCTGTCATATTCCGGCCATTTTTGTCCCATGAGCAAAGCATCTTTGGGGCGAACGGCGAGGCTTTCATAAAGCTCCTCAGTAATATAGGGCATAAAGGGATTCAAAAGCAGAAGGATCTGATCGAGTACCCACCCGATCGTATCGCGGGTTTCCTGTTTCAAGGCATCGTCTGTATTTTGCGCACTCAGCAAAGGTTTGGTAAATTCCAGATACCAGTCGCAAAAACTTCCCCACACGAATTGAAAAATAGTACTGGCCGCATCATTAAAGCGGTAAAGGTCCATGTTTTTTTCAAGCTCTTGCTTAACTTTGATGGTTTCCCCGATAATCCAGCGATTGACGGTATGAGACGCCGAGGCAGGAGAGAAATCTGCATTGGGCGTTGCCCCGTTCATTTCGCAGTACCGCGCTGCATTCCAAAGCTTGGTGGCAAAATTGCGATAGCCTTCAATCCGTTCGTCTGAGAGGCGAATATCTCTCCCCTGTGCGGACATAGCCAGAAGGGTAAAGCGCAGCGCATCAGTCCCATATTTTTCAACTGTGTCCAGCGGATCAATCACATTGCCTTTGGATTTCGACATCTTCTGGCCCTTGGCATCACGAACCAACGCATTCATGTAAACCGTTTTGAAGGGAACCTCCCCCATGAAGTGAATCCCCATCATCATCATGCGGGCGACCCAGAAAAAGATAATGTCAAAGCCCGTGACAAGAACGCTGCTCGGGTAATATTTATCAAGCTCTGACGTTTTATCCGGCCAGCCCAATGTTGAAAACGGCCAAAGAGCCGAAGAAAACCATGTATCTAAAACATCTTCATCGCGGCGGAGAATCACGCCCTCTCCCGCCTGAGTTTGTGCTTCGGCTTCTGTCTCAGCGACATAGACCTTTCCTTCGTCATCATACCACGCTGGAATTTGGTGTCCCCACCATAACTGGCGCGAGATACACCAAGGCTGAATGTTTTTCATCCACTCAAAATAAGTATTTTCCCATTGCTTTGGCACGAAAACCGTCTTTCCGGTTTGAACCGCTTCAACAGCCGGTCCCGCCAGTTTCGGCGCGTCGCAATACCATTGCTCGGTCAAATAGGGTTCGATCACCACGTCGGAGCGGTCACCATAAGGGACCATATGCGTGATGGGATCAACCTTCACGATTAAATCCTGAGCCTCAAGTTCCGCCAAAATTTTCTTGCGGGCCTCGAACCGATCCAGACCTTGATAATCTTCCGGTGCATTAGCATTGATCCTGCCATCCGCATCCAAAATATTGATCTGTTCAAGATTGTGCCGCTTGCCGACTTCAAAGTCATTGAAATCGTGAGCGGGTGTCACCTTCATCGCCCCTGTTCCAACTTCCCTGTCAATATAGGTATCGGCAACAATTTTCAGTGGCCGTCCAATAAC
>CAYZAR010000254.1:0-2103 GCA_964476455.1 uncultured Micavibrio sp. | reverse complement strand
AACTGGGCGTGCCAACCCTGCACTGCTCGACAAAATTTCTGTCGACTATTATGGCACACCGACTTCCTTGAAACAGATCGCCAACATCACTGTGCCAGAAGCACAGCAATTGTTGATTAAGCCTTACAGTACCAGCGATCTAAAAGCGATTGAAACAGCCATTTCGAAATCGGATTTGGGATTGACGCCGAATAACGATGGATCGCAAATTCGTCTCAATCTGCCGCCGTTAACCGAAGAACGCCGTCGTGATCTGACGAAAATGGTCAATAAACGAGCGGAGGAAGCCAAGGTATCGATTCGTAATGTTCGGCGTGATGGGATCAAGGATCTAAAGGATTTTGAGGAAGAGAAATTGATCTCCGAAGATGATTTGAAACATGGCGAGAAATTAATCCAAGACAAAACCGATGTCTATATCAAACAGATCGAAGACATTGCCAAAGAAAAAGACGCAGAAATTATGAAGGTCTAAAGCAGTACAGCTCCTAGCAATACAGGGGTGAGTGGCTGCTCACCCCTTTTCTTTTACCCTACTCTTTTCAATTCACTGGCAATCGTGGTATTCTGCACTCAAGTGTTCCTTAGCTGCTCTTTTTTTCTGTTACACTGATAATACTTACGCACTCATCGGTCTACACTCGACACAAGTAACCGAGTTTCTCATCAAAAGCGTAAGTGTACATGGATCGAAATGATGAAGACAGAGATCCTGTAGAAACAGAACGAGGCAATTCTAAATAGAGTAGAGTATGGAGATTGAATGTGAATCTTGAGTCGATACACTCGAAACCAGTGATCAAATCCGCAGAACTCACCAACGTTCCTCACCATATTGGAATTATTATGGATGGGAACGGACGTTGGGCAAAGGGTAGAGGACTTCCGAGGCTTGCAGGTCATCAAGCCGGTGTGGATAATATTAAGCGTATTCTGGAGGAATGCACAGAATACGGAGTAAAAATTCTGTCGCTCTATGCCTTTTCCACTGAAAACTGGAATCGCCCCCCAGATGAAGTAAATGGATTGATGCGTTTGTTAGGGCTAACGATTGAGCGCCAGTTGCGTGATTTGCATCGTAACGGCGTGCGCATTTTGCATAGTGGTCGCATGGATGGCATCAACCCTAGCCTGCAAAAGCAGATTCGTCATGCCTTAGAAGAGACCAAGAATAATACCCGCATCACCGTCAATTTGGCCTTTAACTATGGAGGGCGCGCAGAGATTGTAGATGCAGTTCGCCGCGTGATTGCCGACCGTATTCCGCCTGAGCAGGTGACAGAGGAGGTCATCAGTCAATATCTCTACACAAGCGAATTGCCCGACCCAGACTTGATCATTCGGACTGCCGGTGAATGGCGATTGAGCAACTTTCTTATTTGGCAGGCGGCCTATGCAGAATATTACGCTACGCCCACCTATTGGCCAGATTTTGATGAAACAGAACTGTATAAAGCACTGCTCGATTATAGTAAGCGTCAACGTAAATTTGGGCGTGTTCTCCAAACGTAACAACTATCAAAACACTCTCAATGAGAACCACAACTGAGCAACATCCATCGTGCGCACACGCATTCTTGTAGGTCTGATTGCCCTTCCCTTTGTCTTACTCCCGCTTTGGCTAGGGGGCGTTTGGAGCGCGCTGCTCATTTTAGTCCTCGCCATTGCTGTTAGTAATGAATATTTCTCGCTGATGGAACAGGGAGGCTATTATCCTGTCCATTGGCTCGGTAGGATTTGGTTGGCATTGATGGTTGCCTCTGGCTGGCAGCCAGACCTGCTACCGACCACCCTGGTGATCACAGCAGGGATGATTGCGACGTTAACCTACGCCTTGTTTCAAGTCGAACATCCTGTGAATACATGGCTCTCCACCAGTGCGGGCGCCATCTATTTCGGCTTGATGCTCAGCCAAGGGGTTGCCCTGCGTGAGCTACCCAATGGGTTAGCGTGGCTCATGCTGGGCGTGTTGATTACGTGGGCCAATGATACTGCAGCCTATTTTGTCGGCTACTATTTGGGAAAACATAAAATCTGGCCCCGTATCAGTCCCAAAAAAACCTGGGAAGGAACCATCGGTGGTTTTGTGGGGGGGGCAATTAC
>CAYZAR010000253.1:0-2117 GCA_964476455.1 uncultured Micavibrio sp. | reverse complement strand
CCGTGATACGGTCGCTTTCGTGGTTTGCAGCTCGGTACGCGTCAGTCAAAAAATCAACATACTGCTGTGGTGTTTGTCCCGCAGCTTCAGGGGTTGGAAAACGAGTCAGGAAAAAACGGATAAACTCTGGTCCTTGCTCCAAAATGGCTATGGGGGGCGCGGATGGAAACTCAGCATCCAGTATGCGGAATAAAGATTGTTGGTGGCGGGATTGGAAAACAGGATCCTTGGGAAAAATTTCTAACGCTTTTTGGCTGTTGCCTGCCGCTAACTGAGCCATGGCGATTTGCAAGAAAGCATCCTGCGCTTTTTGACGAAGAGGGCGCAATCTCTCCACCCTATTAAGAGCGTCCACTGCGATGTTTACGGCTGTTGGCGTGCCCGTCTCTGCATAGCGCAAACTCAGGGAAATCATATTTTCTCCCAAAAGGTTCAAAAGGGGAGAAAAAATCCTAGCCTTCTCCTTCGTCTGTGAAAGGTAGGTGAATTCGCTTTCCGTAACATCAAGGGCCAGATCCAGATCACGCTGAGCAATATAATTTATCATGGATTGTACTAGAGGCAGGATAGCGGGATCTGTTCCGTGCCTGACCACTAGGGCCCTGATTTTTTCGTAAGGTGGAATTTGGCGGACAGCCGTAAGGTCTGCGGCCAATTCCCCCAAAAGTTCGTCACGCTGCTTTGTCTTGCCAAAAATGCCTGCCAGAAAGTTTTGAATACCCATATTCCCAAATCCTTTTCAATAAACACCAGATGGGCGACTATAGAAAACAGCTGGGATATGTCAAGAGACAAAGGGCGAAGGGATTTATTTTTCCTTGACAGCAAAGAGGGTCTGTCGCTATAACCTCCGCATTCCTGTCCGAGACTACGGGTTTTCCTGCTGGAAAATAAGGCGTTGCCACCTGTATAGATAGGCCGATCGTTTTTCTATCCCTGCGAAGGGGATCGGTCTGTTGTTTGTTTTTGGATAGGCAGCTTTCGGGCGGCCTTTTTTTTGGTCTGGAAGCGGGATACGGATAACGGGATTTAACACAAGGAGAACCGCGATGGATCGCGCACGGAAAAAACTAGAACTGGAACAGCTTTCTGCCACGATGTCGCAAACTGAACTGGTACTCGTCAGTCACAACAAAGGGATGACGGTTGCTCAGGTCAGCGAATTGCGCAAAACGCTGCGCAGCAACGGCGCAGCCTATAAAGTGACCAAAAACACCTTGACCAAATTGGCGACCAAGGGGACCAAATTTGAAGGTGTGAACGAATTGTTGGCTGGTCCAACAGGCCTGACCACAACCAGTGCCGATGGCATGGTAGCGATTAAAACCGTTTATGATTTCTCGAAAAAATATGATGGGAAATTGGTTTTGCTCGGAGGCATTTTGGGCGGCATGAAATTGGATGCAGCGGCCGTTGAAAAACTTGCCAAACTGCCAAGCCTCAATCAATTGCGTGGAATTTTGGTGGGCCTTATTCAGGCGCCTGCCGCTCAATTGGCTCGTTTGGCCGATGCGTATGCCAAGAAAGAACAAGCCTAAGGCTTTCTACCCTATTCTGGAGCGGCCCTCCCTTAGGGGCCTTTCCGAACAACCGAACTACTGAATTATTGTTTATTTTTGAAAAAGGAGACTAAAACTATGGCTGCAAATCTGGAAAAAATTGTTGAAGACCTCTCGGCTTTGACCGTACTCGAAGCCGCAGAACTTGCCAAGTTGCTTGAAGAAAAATGGGGCGTATCTGCTGCTGCTCCTGTGGCGGTTGCCGCTGCGGGTGGCGCAGCTCCTGCTGAAGAAAAAGACAGCTTTGATGTCATTCTTGAAGCCGCAGGCGACAACAAAATCAACGTCATTAAAGTCGTTCGTGAAGTGACTGGTCTTGGCCTCAAAGAAGCCAAAGACCTTGTTGAAGGCGCACCAAAACCTATCAAAGAAGCTCTTGCCAAAGCCGATGCCGAAGCTCTCAAAAAGAAACTCGAAGAAGCTGGCGCAAAAGTTGCCCTCAAATAGGGTTTGTGTTTGCACAAAAATTAAAGGCGGCCCCTCTTCAGGGGCCGTTTTTGTTTTGGGGCTGGCCTAGATAAGGTGTTTAGCCTTCCAAGCTTTGAGGGTTTGGAGTTG
>CAYZAR010000252.1:0-2124 GCA_964476455.1 uncultured Micavibrio sp. | reverse complement strand
AAGCTCATCGCCTATAATTTCTCAATCGCCATTAAAAAGAGTTGAGAATCGGGTTTAATTTAGCAATGCCAGATTTCCCTTTTCCTAAATGTTGCCTTTAACCAGAGAGAATATTACACATAAATCTTTTATTATGTCTATGTTTTTTTAGGGATATATTTTTCTCTGGCTTGACTTGGCCGGATTCAAAAAAGGAATATTCCAGAAGACTCCGAATCAAAAAAAGGTGAATAACTTTGGGAGGTTACTTGAGGGTCTGAAGAAAAGCGGTAAACTAGCTTCACCCCAAAGTGAACATTTGAAGATGGAGCCTACCGCTCATGACTCTTTTTGCCTCCCGCAGAACGGTGAAAGCCGTTTCAGCCGCCCCTTCGGACCAACAAAATGATGTTTCGCTCAATATCCCTGCGGATACTGATGCAGCCTCTCGCCATGTGTTCATGGGCGATAAACCTGTGCTTCGTAACTGGAAGATCATGGCTTCGTCTGAGGAAGCCGAGTCTTCCGAGCCTCCAGAAAAAGATAATGACGAAGAGAGTCTGTTCTCATCGTTGGTCGGAACATCTGTTCGTTCGGTCAAGCAAGTTGTTCCGGCGTGGCTGCAAATCGCACAGGCCGTGGCTGTTTTCTTGACCGTTGCTTGGGTCAGCTATGCAACCATCTATATTCTGGCTTTGCCAGGTAGTGTGAAGGCGATTACGGCCTCTCCCTTGACGCTTGGAGGGATTTTGGCCAGCGTTCTCGCTCCGGTGGCTTTGTTGTGGTTGTGTCTTGCGACATGGCAGCGGCGGAGTGATGCGCATATTTATGCTCAAGCTTTGCGTCAGGAGTTGCAACAGCTTTTGTTTCCGACAGCAGAGCAATCACGAGTTGTGAACCGCGAAATTCAAACTCTAGTTCAGCAAGCAGTTGAAATGTCTTCGTCTTCACGGGCTGCAATCAAGGCAATCCAACGCGCTCGTCAAGGGCTTCGGTCGGAAATACGCGATTTTTCTGGTGTGTCTCAGAAAACAGAATTTCACATTGATCGTCTGGCCGAAACTTTGAGTGCGCGAGCCGAAGAGATTTTGTCCTTGACGGAAAAAATTGAAGCTCAATCCGATATCATCGGATTGAAAGCAAAAGACAGTGTATCGGCATGGGTCAAGGCAAGTGACGAAATCGCCGGAAAATCCGATGAAATCGAACACGTTCTGGAACGTGGAGTTGACCAGTTGCTTAAGGCGAGCGAAGATGCCTCGGCACGGGTTCAAACCATTGAAGATCGCTTGTCTGTTGCGGCTTCGGCTCTTTCGGCGCGTGTGGGTGAAATCTCTTCCCGGTTCGCGGGGACAAGTTCTCAGTTCGAAAAACACGCTGATGAATTAAGTCGTGTTTCGGATATTGTCGCCGCCGAAGTGGCACGGCTTGAAGGAACAATGCAAGCGCAGGTCAGTGAGCTTGAGCTTCTCACACGCAAAAATGTTTCCGCGCTGGAGGATGCACAAAAATCAACCCTTGAACAGCAAGAGAAGTTAGAGCAAGGGGCTCAGCGCATTGCTGATTCCGCAGGGCGTGTTATGAGTGCCGTGACATCTGGTCTTGAAAAAGTCGAAGAATCTACAACAGCCATTTTGGTTCGTGTCGAGGGGATTGATGAAAAACTTGCCGGACGGGCACAGGATCTGGAGAGCGTGACAAGCAGCCTGCTAAAAGGAACCGAAAATATCGGTCAGGTCAGCGAAGTGGCAACTCACAAACTTAGCGAAGCTTTATCTATGGCTTTGGCAGGCGCAGATAGTGTTGTGAGTGCGGTTCGCCGCAGCCGCGATATGTATGATCGCGCTCTTTCGGATACAACAAGCCAGATTGATCGCTTAGCGGAAGTTGCGGATCAAAAAGTTTTGCAACTGGTGGCTGCCGCAGGTTCTCAAGTAGAAAAATTTGAGAAACTGAACGAAAATATTGATGGGCGGCAGGAAAAATTGGATCAGTCCTTGATGCGCCTTGATCGTCAGAAAGACGAAATGTTCTCGGTTGTTGAGGGGGCTGTGATGCGTTTGAACGAAGCTGCCGATTTTATTTCACAGCGCAGCACAGAGCCGTTGCTTCTGGTAGATCAAGCCGCCGAACGGCTCAGCGGAG
>CAYZAR010000251.1:0-2137 GCA_964476455.1 uncultured Micavibrio sp. | reverse complement strand
TCGCCACACAGGTCTGATTTGGCGCGTAGTCAAGCAATATCTGGGAAGCACGCATGAAATTGAAGACGTAATCCAAGAAATTTCCCTTAGCCTGTTCCAAAATCGCACAGCCTGGCAGCCCAACGGAGGGGCCAGGTTTTCAACATGGCTTTACCGCGTTGCCGTGAATCGCTGTATTGACATCCTCCGGCAGAAAAAATCCATTCAGCAAGATGCCGCAAATAGCGAGGCCGTTCCGAGTTCTGTGCTAAGTGCCGAAGAAAGAGTGGCTCATAAGCAATTGGCACGCCATTTATCCGAACTGCTTGCCGAACTCCCTTCGCAACAGCAAAGAGCTTTGCGGCTTTATTATTATGAGGAAGTTTCGGTGGAGCAGATTGCCTCAAGTCTTGAGGTGTCTGAACTTGCTGCGCGTTCTCTCATTAAGCGGGGAAAGCAAAAATTGCGCGAAGTATGGGCAAACCCGCAATGACTTATTCGTCAATTGTCATCCCCGCTTTATATGCGGGGGTCTGGCCTATAGAGTGCCGCGATGCGGCACAAGATTCTGGATTCCGTGTGTGCGAGCGTCCTACGGCCACCCCCACGGGATGACGGGGGGCGGGATTGCGGATCCTCATCTCGCCTCGTGAAACAAGTTCCACTTGTTCAGAATATCTTCCCCAAGGGAGCGGGGAGGAAAGGGCTTGCCAATAATACCAATCAGGCTTGATAATCCACAGATTTGTTCGTTGAGGCTTCCGTCTGCTTTGCCAGTGATAAGAATGGTCGGTACTGGATTCCCCCGTTTCTCAATCTCTTGAATTAGCTCAACGCCATCCATCATCGGCATGACGTAGTCGGTGAGGAGAAGGTCAGGAACGAAAACATCAAGGCCAGACATTGCTTCGGCCGCCGAAGAACAGGCCATGACTTCGAACCCTTTTTCGCTGCGTTCGAGCGCGGTTTTGGTGAGAGATCTCAGAACATTATCATCGTCAACCAGAAGAATTTTTTTAAGCGGAGGCATGAAGAGGCTCTTTGTGTTTTATTTGTTTCAAGATAAGAGACTTAGTTTCTAAGATCAAGTCTTTGGACTGATCTAGCTTATCATGGAGGGCTTCCATGGATTCTTTTTGTTCTCCCATTTTTTCCAGAGAGAACGCCATCTCTTTAAGTGCAAAAGCCCCGAATGTTGCCGATGTGGACTTAAAGGAATGGGCGGTGCGGATTAAATCTTCATAGACACCGTGGTGAAGATGTTGTTCCATTTCCTCAGTAAAACGATCCAAGCTTGTGAGATATCCTTCGAGAAGAGTGATAAAATCATCCCCCATCATGCCTTGCAAATCCTCAAACGTAGCTCTATCGAGAAGAACTTTTTTATCCGGATCGGCGAGAATGGGAGCAGGAACTTTCTGTTCAGGTGTTTTTCCCTTGATCCATTTTTGAAGCATTCTTTCGAGGCTGTTTTTTCGCAGAGGTTTGCTGAGGTAATCATCCATTCCCGCTTCCCGACACCGTTCAGGGTCCCCCTTAATGGCATTCGCAGTCAAGGCAATGATAGGCGTTCTTTTCGCATTCGTATTTTTCTCATAGCTACGGATATGCCGAGTCGCCTCGTATCCATCCATTTCCGGCATCCGGCAATCCATCAAGACCAGATCAAAGGTTTTTGACTTGAATTGGGTGAGAGCTTCAACCCCAGTTGTAGCAACGGTTGTTTTAATTCCCATTTTCTCAAGAACCTTGGTTGCGTACTCTCTATTAACAACCGTATCTTCTACGAGCAGAACATGGGAACCTTGAAGAAAAGAAACCTCTTCGGTCGGAGAGAGGGCGATATCCATCGGTGGATTCAGGTCTGGTTCAAGGTCGAGCGTGAACCAAAAGGTTGAACCTCCGTGGGGGTTATCTGTTACACCAATCGTCCCACCCATCATGCGGGTCAGCCGAGCACAAATGGCAAGGCCGAGACCAGTTCCTCCGTATTTGCTGGTCGTGCTGGTGTTCGCCTGAGTAAATTTTTTGAAAATTGTAGATTTTTTGTTATCCGGTACACCAATACCCGTATCTTCGATTTTGACGCAAAGAAGAGAATTCGGCATCCTCTCAATGCTGGCTTTGATGTGACCTCTCTCGGTAAATTTTATGGCAT
>CAYZAR010000250.1:0-2140 GCA_964476455.1 uncultured Micavibrio sp. | reverse complement strand
CACTGTGCAGCAGCGGTGGGGGTTCCAACATTGGGGCTTTATGGCCCGAGTTTTCCTGATATTTATGCGCCTAGCGGATTACGGGCGCATCACGTTCGAACTCCTGAATCTTCTTCGGAACTGATTAACTTTTCTGGTTACGATCCCAGAACCCTCAAACACAATCTCATGGAAAGTTTGAGCGTAGAAGCGGTTCTACGCGGTGTTGTCGAGGTGATGCAGCGACCATAAAAAACCCCGCGATTTTGCGGGGTTTTTAGGGAACTGTTAATCGTTGAAGCCCTTTTTAGACTCAACGCTTTTGGCTGTTTCGTTGAGCTTAGCGCGGTAGCGTTCATAACCCATGTTATCAAGGTAGGTATCGCGAGAGCGTTTGGCTGTTTCGTAATTCACATACTTGACACGCTCCCACCCTTTGAAGGTCATACAACCTTCGAAATCATGATAATCAAGATGTTCAGTTCGCAAATAACCATCGCGTTCTGGCGTGTCCCACTTGGCCAAGCGGCCTTCAGAGGAATTGGGATCTACTTTGTTGAAATCCTTATCGAACGTGTCGGCAGGGATCGCGTTTTTGACTGCGCCGAGGCGTTCCAGTTCATTCAGTTCCGATGTGCAGCGGGCAATATCTTGGAACAGCATTTGCTGGGCTTTCGGCCCTTGCTGGTAAATAGCATCGGTGGTGTCAATGCGTTGCCAGTAGCGGCCATTTTCTTCGATCTCACGAGTCATGGCACTTTCACAAGCGGTCAAGGAAAGAGCAGATAGGGTGGCAAGCAAAAGGGCAGAAGACTTTATCATTCTGGGCATCCTGAATTGGTGTGAATCTTAAATCTGGCTGTAACCATAACAGGACTATGGTTTTCCCTCAATGCCGTTTTCATCATACCACCAGCTTTCTATCACGTTTCCGTAGAGAGGGGTCTTTTGGGGATGGCGAAACGGCTTCCATGAGGCCACAAAGTCGCTTCCTGCGAAAAATAACGGAATTGCATAGTGTTCATGGGTTAAAATGCGGTCCAGAGCCCGTGTTGTTGTGAGCAATTCTTCGCGGGTTTTGACTTGAGGAATGGATTTAGCAAGGAAATCTGTGGCTTCGTGGCAAATTCCGGCGTAGTTAAAGCGGCCCTCCTGCTTCGCTGAGTCGCAGCCCCAGTAAATCAACTGCTCTGTTCCCGGGGAAAGAGTGTTTTGCCAAAAATATAGTGTTAAATCAAAGTCATAGCCATTTAATCGGTCCCGAAAAGCGGCGTTATCGAGTGTTCGTAGGCTAACGTCTATCCCCAGTCGTTTGAGGGCGCGCTTGAAGGCGAGTGCGACTTTTTCGTCCTCGGCACTCCCTAGCAGAATTTCAAATCTTAATGGTTTTCCGGTTTGTTTCTGAATGCGGGTTTCCTTCTGGATGTCCCATCCTGCGGATTTGAGGAGAGAATCGGCTTCTCTCAAGTTGTCCCGTAAGGAACGAGGGGTTCCGCTTTGGGGGGGAGCCCACGCTGGTCCAAACACTTCGGGAGGAAGCTTGTCACGAAAGGGGGCCAGTAGAGCAAGTTCAGCTGTTGATGGAAGGCCGGATGCGGCAAGGGGGGAGTTGGGATAGTAACTTGAGAGAGTTTGATATTTGCCATGAAAAATATTGCGGTTGATCCAATCGTAATCAAGCATGAGGGAGAGTGCTTTGCGGACTCTGAGGTCATTAAAGGGAGGGCGGCGCGTGTTGAAAATAAATCCCCACATTCGCTCAACGCGCCCGTGTTTCAGGCTTTCCTGACGGACGGCTCCGTTGGTAAGGCCTTTGAACCGATAAGCTTTATCCCACAGGGCTGGATTTTGCTCGGTTCGAACATCAACGTTGCCAGTTTTGAAGGCTTCGAACGAAACGGTATTGTCACGGTAATAATCAAAGGTCACCTCGTCAAAATTATAAAGTCCTCGATTTACCGGAAGATCTTTGGCCCAATAATTGGGGTCTCGCTTAAAAACAATTTGACGGCCTGGATCAAGTTTTTCGATACGATATGGGCCAGATGAGAGGGGAAATTCGAGAATAGTTTGGTTGAAAGAACGGTTTTTCCACCATTTTTCACTTACAACGGGCATCATTGCCAAAATCATCCCTGTTTCTTGGTCAAAACCGCTATTT
>CAYZAR010000249.1:0-2175 GCA_964476455.1 uncultured Micavibrio sp. | reverse complement strand
CTTTGTGACTTCTTCAATCGTTTGATTGAGTCTAGCCAGCAACCACATATCTAGAACGTTATCCGAATCGGGCTGTCGCAACTCTTTAGGCGGATGCCAATTATCAACTTCCGCGTAAGTTGAGAAGAAACTGTAAACATTCCATAGTGTCATAAACACATTTCGATAAGTATCGCGCACTATGTCGTCGGAGAAGCGCATTGTTTCACCAGCAACTACCGGGCTAGCCATGAGCGTAAGTCGTAAGCTATCAGCACCATACTTCTCAAAAATCTCCTGAGGTTCAGGATAGTTCTGAAGCCGTTTTGACAGCTTTTTGCCATCAGCGGCATTGATGATACCGCTACAAATAACGTTCTTGAATGCTGGCTTATCGAAAAGTGCGGTACCGAGAACATGTAGCGTATAGAACCACCCGCGAGTTTGGTCCATTCCTTCGGCGATAAAGTCCGCAGGGAAGTTGTGTTCAAAATCATCCTTATTTTCGAACGGGTAGTGCTCCTCGCCATACGGCATGCTTCCTGACTCAAACCAGCAGTCAAAAACTTCTTCTACCCGACGATACTTTTTACCATCCTTCTCGATGATTACCCCATCAATTCCGGGGCGGTGCAGATCGAAGTCATCGGTTTTTCCGCTCAGCTGTTTGAGCTCATCGATACTCCCAACAACGATATAGTCGTCCTCATTTTCTTCGTTTACCCAAATAGGTAGCGGCGCTCCCCAGAATCTGTTTCTTGAGACCCCCCAATCCCTTGCCTCAGCCAACCAGTTTCCGAATCGACCGTTCTTGACGTGCGCTGGGGTCCAGTTAACTTCTTGGTTTGTTTCAACCAACCGATCTCGGAACTTGGTGACCTCGACATACCAGCTTGGCATTGCGAAATACATTAGAGGCGTGTCGCAACGCCAGCAGAATGGATATGTGTGAGTAAACGTTTCCGCTGCGAAGATACGACCTTTTTCGGTTAAGTCGGCAATAATGTGCGGATCAGCCTCTTTAAAGAACTGTCCCGCAAACTTGCCCATTTCTTCGGTCATATTACCGTCTGCATCGACGCTTTCAATTAATGGAAGCCCAAGGCGAAGGCCCATTGCTAAGTCGGTTTCTCCATACCTCGGTGCAACGTGAAGGATTCCAGTCCCATCGCCCAAATCAACGGATTCATCGACATAAACTTGATGCGCAGCCTTAGCTTCCTCGTCACTGAGTTTCGCCAGATCGTAAAGTGGCTTGTATCTTAGACCCACTAAATCAGAACCTTTTTTAGTCTCAACAATTTTGTAGTCGGCTTTTCTCAGCTCAAGCTCGCTGAGTCTGTCTTTTGCCAAAATCAGCTTGTCGCCTTTCTTCCAACTATCCCCATCCGTTTTAAGTTCAACAGTGGCATAGTCAGCATCAGCCTCGACAGCTAAGGCAGTGTTTGCGGGTAGCGTCCAAGGAGTGGTTGTCCAGGCAAGCAGCGCCGTCCCAGGATCATCAATCAGTGGGAAGATGGCATAAACGCTAGGATCCTCAACTCCATCCTGATAACCTTGATTCAATTCGAAGTTACTTAGCGGAGTAGCGCAACGAGGACAGTAGGGGCTCGAGCGAAATCCGCGATAAACAAAGCCCTTTTGATTGAGCTGACTAAACACCCACCAAACGCTTTCAATGTAGCTATCATCTAGAGTGGCATACGCGTTCTCGGTATCAATCCAGCGACCGAAACGACGAAAGAACTGCTCCCACTCTTTCTTATACTTAAAGACACTTTCGCGCGCAGCTTGATTAAATTTATCGACCCCATATTCAATTATTTCGCGTTTATTTTTGAGCTTGAGCTGCTTCTCTACCTCATACTCAACCGGCAAGCCGTGGGTGTCCCAGCCAGCACGACGTGGAACATAGTACCCTTGCATGGTTTTATACCTGGTAACCGCATCTTTCTCGGTGCTCGCGAGCGCGTGGCCGTAATGTGGAAGCCCATTAGCAAATGGCGGGCCATCGTAAAAACGAAATCGCTTCGCCTCTTCTCTATTCTTGAGGCTCTCGGCGAAAGTTTTCTCTTTGTCCCAAGTTTCTAATAGTTCTAGTTCAAACTCTGGGAAATTAGCTGGTTGGGCTTTCTTCAATTTTCCTCCTTAACAAAAATGCCATCCGGCTTATTGCAGGGACTCGGTTTCGAGCGG
>CAYZAR010000248.1:0-2177 GCA_964476455.1 uncultured Micavibrio sp. | reverse complement strand
GTCTTGTGAGGCTTTGCCTCACTCTTGCGCTGGATCCCCGATCTGCGGTCAGCTTCGCTTCCCTTGTCGGGGATGACCGTTGTATAAATAACTTTGGGTTTATTGATAGAATCAAGGAAAGGAAATTTCATCGTGCGTTCATTTCTGGCTACAGCCCTCATCCTCCCCCTGCTTTTCCTGACCGCTTGTCAAAACACGCCGATTGATGTCCAAAACGCGCGCGGCAGTGGTGTCAGCTCGCTGGTCCCCCTGTCGCAACAGGCTTTGCTTGAGAAGGCCCCTGTGGTTCTGCCCACGATTGGCCTCAAGATTCTTTCGATTGATCCGCAATCTGGGGCAATTCTGTGTCAGCGAAGCCGGAAAATAACCGAAGACGTGACCGACACCGGTTATATTGGCATTTTTCTAACTCCACAAAACAGCACAACGACGGGCGTTGAAGTGGTCAGCCGGAGTCGTGTCCCCCTCTATCTTTTGGGATCACACGCCAACGACCTCATCGGGCATTCACTGGAAAGCCAGATTATCATGACGCTGCAAAGACCCTGAGCCTGTCAGGAAAAAAAAGGTCTCCGTGCTTCTTCCTTGCGTTTCTTTCTGATTCATAAGACGTAATTACGTCCTCCACGATAGAGAGAACACCTGGCTTCGTAGGAAGATTGTCTATCCCCGCTGCGGCTCTCTTCAATCCTTGAACCTTCTGATCGTAGGATTCTGGAGGGTAGCACCCTACAGCATCCCGCCGAAGGGTGTCTGGGTCAAAAATGTCCGTCAAAAGCCGAGTCTGCGCTCCCCCCGTAGGGTTCTCACGAACAAAAGTGATGAGAGGCTCTGCCAATGCATCAGGGTTGGCATGAAAAAGCTCCTGCGCTAAGTTGTTTCCCGGAACTGTTCCGATAGATACAACCTTGTTAAACAAGGCCGTAAGATGCTGAGAGCGGTATTGGTCTTCGGGCAAAGCAAAGGCCAGCCTCTTGATTATGGGAACTATAGATTCGTGTCTTAGTGCCACAGCCCGTTCAACAAACTTCCCTGCTTTGGCAGAGGGAATTTGGACACCCCAATAACCTTGTCCAGGACAACCGCAATCTCTTATCTCTCTGTCTAATTTATTAGCATCTAAAAAATCGCTCATCTTCTCTTTTCTCCGTTTGTGAGTGAATACAGGGTGGAAGTTAACAGAAAAACTTTTAATTATGCAAACAAAAAGGCTGGTCAGGCATGAAAAAGGGCTCCGTAGCATTGGTTTGCTCTTTTTTGTAATTTAACGGAGTCAACCACGCATTCTACTATATCGCCGAAACCTTTTTGCGCACGAAGATTGTCTATCCCCGCTGCGGCGCTCTTCAATCCCCATACCTTCTGATCGTGGGACTCTGGAGGGTAGCACTCTACAGCATCCCGCAGAAGGCTGCGTGGATTAAAAATGTCCCTCAAAAGCTCGGTCTGCCTTGGCCCCATAGGGGCCCCACGAACAAAATCAATGAGAGGCTCTGCCAATACATCTGGGTTGGCATAGAATAAACGCTGTATCAATCTCTCTCCTAAAATAGGAGAAGTCGGGACAGACACGGCCTTAGCAAACAAGGTCGTGAGATGTTCGGAGAAGTCTTGGTTTTGTGATAAAAGGCGAGATGCCATATCAATCAATCCCGGCAAGTGAGTGTCAGAAGAATCTATCCCAGCAATGAACTTAACCAACCCATTCACCTCCTCAGAAGGAATTTTCATCCCTTGTCGAAAAAGTTTGTTTAACGCGTCTTGCAAGTCACGGGGGGCAACAACACCATCCATCTTCTCCTTCTCCTGTTTATCAATGAATATGGAACGCAACTTAACAGAAATCATTTTGTTATGCAAACAAAAAAGACTGAGCAGGTAAAGTCCTGCTGCCCCATCTGTTATCCCGCCATCGCGTCCCCTCACACCCTGCCCCTCTCCCACAAGGAGAGAGGATGGAGGTGAGGGGAGATTCTGGATCCCCCTAAAATCCGTTTCACGGATTCGGGGGATGACAAAGAGAAGCAGGAATAACAAACAATCCGCTACTGCGGCGAAGGCCGGAGTGTGAATTCACAGTTGAAGTGCAACGGGTTAAGAAAGCTAAGGAATACCCGATTCTCAACCCGATTCTCAACTCTTTTTAATGGCGATTGAGAAATTATAGGCGATGAGCT
>CAYZAR010000247.1:0-2189 GCA_964476455.1 uncultured Micavibrio sp. | reverse complement strand
GTCTGGGCTTAAGGGGCGTTCATCGGGATATTCGTCCGCAACGCCCACCCCCCCCATTCCCAGAAGAAACACAACCACAAGAAGAAAAATTTTGTTCACCGAAAGCCCCCTTCCTACCACGGCATTTGCGCGAGACCTTCTTGGAACAGTTTTTCCGGCCTGTTCTTCATCCGATCAAACTGACTGGATGTAATATGTTCCACAACAAACCAAAGGCCGCGATCGTCTTTTCTAAGAAGGAAAAGGTTTGGGGCGTGCTTTCCGTTTTCGTACACATCATATCCGCTCGCGTCACAATCGAGCGGCAGACAAAGTCCCTTGGGGTCGGACCGATCTGGCAGATTGGCAAAACAATGATCGTAGCGGGTACAATCCTGCCGTGCATAGAATATTATAACATCTCCGGCTTGCCACTTTGTTTGATAATTTTTGGGAATATCATCGGGGATTAAATTTCTTTTCGATACGAATTTGTACAAGAAGTTTGATCTTTTGTCGCATTTATACCCGTCTTCTTCAAACCGTATACGGGCGATCTGGCATGTTTTTGCACTCTGCTGTATTAGGCACCCCTCATACGTCTCAACAGCACATTCGGGAGTCACAGGATTTCCGATACAGGGGCTGGAACTTTGCTGGGGCGTGCACCCTAGGTAATACAGCTTGCTATAGTCTGGGCTTAAGGGGCGTTCATCGGGATATTCGTCCGCAACGCCCACCCCCCCCGTTCCCAGAAGAAGCACCACCAAAAGGAGAAAAATTTTGTTCATCTGAAGCCTCTCGCAAAAAATCCTTGACTTTTGCCAAGTGTTCACTATATGTTCTTATCTGTCAAGCCCCTTTTGCGCCCGCAAATGGGGCTTTTTTTTATGATTTTTTTGAAAGGTACATAATCATGTCACTATTTGAAACCCTACAAGACAACATCAAACTGATCCAGCGTCTCTCCGCCAATAGTTCGGCCCATCCCGAGGATGTCGAAAAGGTCAAAAAACGTCTGGGCAGGGATGGGTATTATGATACGCCGCCTTACGGAATTACGCCCTATCCAGATCAACCCCTTTTTGATGGAATCCGAAAGTTCCAGCGCGACAACGGCCTTGAAATTGACGGGGTCATGAACCCGGATGGCGAAACGCTGCGCGCAATGAACCGCCCGATACTTCTGGCATCGAATTTCGAAATGCCGGAAATTGTGAAGGAGAAGGAACTTTATTTTAGAAAAGGAAATTTGGACAAACAAAGACGAATCTTCTCCAAAAACCTCAATGAAATTGACGTGAAGGAAAGGGAATACAAATCCATTATGACGACCTATGATTTTGAAGGCGGGGATGCCGCAGACGGAAAGACGGTCAGCGGATTAACCGTCCCGACGCTGCGCGATCTTAACAAGAGATATGATATGAAACTTCCCTCTCGCGGGACGGCTGGGGATTTGACCTCTAAAGACCGTGCCAAATTACTCATCAACTATGGAGATTACAGTTTTGAGAGGATCGGAGGGCGAGAAGCCTATGATAAATTTCCGGACGAGCATGCCGCCAAAACATTGTTTGATACGACCATCCGGCACGGAGCTTCGGGTGGGTCTGCGCTGGTTAGGAAAGCCTTGAACGTCGTAAAAAGCGAGGATGAACCTGCCCTGAGTGAAGGCGCGGGCAGGATAGGTGAGCAAACCTTGGACCGCCTGATCTCGGTGAACAAGGACCCGCAGCGGCGGAAAGAATTCTATGACGCTCTGGCCGATGAACGTACGAAGGAGTATCCTGAAGAATACAGACGTTTTGACTATTTCAGGGTCGAAAAATAGACGGAGGACCTCCTAGTGGATATTCATCTTCCTCTGAACCGCGAGCAGAACGTCAAGGCAATCACGCGCATTGGTTTCAACTACATTTTTAACAACAACGCCCTGTTCAGACCGATTGGCATAGCTCTGGTCCATCCATGACATCGCCTTATCAACTTCTGCTTGAGGGAGTTTCTCTTGAGCCAGTCCATAAAGATCTTGGAAGGCCTGTTGGAGATTTACACCATCGAACTTCATCCCCATCGTGTCGGCAGTCGCAACCGTTGAAGCACAGCGAGCGTATTGCACACCTTGTTGAAGCTCAATTCGCGCCTGTTCTTCCGGGGTTATCTCACCACCACACGCCGAAAGCCCAAACGCCACCGCCAAACCAGCT
>CAYZAR010000246.1:0-2211 GCA_964476455.1 uncultured Micavibrio sp. | reverse complement strand
GCTTCCTGTTGCTTTACCTTTATTATCCCCATCGGAAGCCGGAGATTTCAAACCAGACAAGCACGTTGCAAGTTCAGATTGGCCATCTTCAATACGCGCAAGCTTGTAAGAAAAACTGTCTCCCGAAACATCCAATTGAAGAAGAGGAGACTCTTTCAAACTTTTGGCAAAACCTGCATCAGCCCCGACCCCCAGAACAAGGGTTTGAGATGTTTGCGGTTCAATTTCGAAAGTCTGGGCAGACCCCGATCCAACACGAACGGAGGCCGTCAATTTTTTTCCGGCTTTGAACTTTGCCTCTTGAAAATCAAAAGCCAAAGAATATTCACCGTTGGTATTTTGACCGATTGTCACAACGGAATTATTGCCAAATTTTTGAGCCATCGTGCAATAGCTGCCTTGTGTCATACTGGCAACGCGGCTAATTGCCCATCCTGTTTTGGCTTCAGCCGTTTCAGACTTGGCCGCAGCAAGAACTGGACGAGCAAGCGATGATCCGGCGAGTAAACTAACTGCCGTTAAAAGAAAAATACGACTGGCTTTGAGGGAAACAGTTTTTTTACTCATCATCTTATCCTTTGCAACAAAAAATCTATCAAAAATTTTATCCTAAGAAGTGCTATCTGTGCGCACGACCAAAACTTTTTGTCCGGTCTGTGGATTTTTATAAATTTCTCCAACTGGACGAACGGCATCGCCATCATACTGACTAAGGGCCCTAAAAACCGCATCCTCAAACAAGCCTACTTGGGAGACAGTCTCTTGAAGAGCAAAAGGCCGCTCACACTGCCAAATCAACTGAACATCAGCATCTTCAGCCCATACGCCCAAAACTTCAGAAAGAGGCGATCCCGATATGCCGAACCAACGCGTCTCTGGCTCTCCTTTTGGAGTTGGAATATGAGAGAGTGACTTGGTATGAGAAGCTTGATCGACTTGCATCTCACGTTCGAGTGGCAGCGGCAAGGGCAATAACGTTTCAAGCCCTGCCGCAGGTTCTGCTTTTCCAACTTTCTCAACTTTTTCAACTGGCACCGCCGTACTAGAAGTCACTGTTGAGGCCGGAGACATCATCACGGGATTGAGCCCATCAGAGCGATACTGTGAATGGAGATCTTTTCCTCCAGCTTCGGCAATCATTTTGTTGACCGCGTCCTGAAACTTCCCAACATAGGAGAAGTCTTTCTCGAGCAGAGGTGACGTGGTAGAGGCCCACAATAAATCTGTTTTCTGACGAACAGACCAGCGTTTCAAAACTTCACGCACAGTTTCTCCCTTGCGAGCACGCCACGATTCGACAAGCACCACCGGAGCTGGAACAACGACTGTCTTGTTGTCCTTGACCATTTCATCTTCAGCAGGATCAGGATTGGTTGGAGCAGGTGTCAAAACCTCCTCCCGCGTGAGAGGCATTGGTGTTGACATTGCAGGTGAGCCGGAGGGTTGTCCGCTCATCTTCCCTTCGTCATACCAATCATCTGAAAGATCATATTTCTTTTTGACGGTATCAGGAACATAGCGATCTTCAAAAACCTGCAAAGCTGGAGCATTCGGATCACTCTCAGGACGCACCACCGAAGACTTCTGCGCACGAAGAGCAACAAGAGACGATGTAGAAAAATCAAATCCTGCCTGCGCCGAATTTGCCAAAGGAGGAAAACACAAACTCCCCATCATTATGGCTGACAACAAAATGGTTTTGGCAAAATACGTTTTGGCAAAGATCATCGTTATTCCTCGATAAAGTTCTATTTTCTGAAGTCCAAGGAATACTCTAGGCTGAAGCCCCCTGCAACCGATTATTGAGGCTTCAAGCCTCTCCATCCTCACTTTTTCCGGTTAATTTCTGGGCAAGAGCGGCGTGTAAATAGTCATCAATATCGCCGTCCAGCACAACCCCAGCGTCTGTTCGCTCAACCCCCGTCCGCAAATCCTTAACCATTTGGTACGGCTGCAAGACATAAGAGCGTATTTGATGACCCCAGCCAATTTCGCTTTTGGAATCGTATTCCGCACCACTGGCCGCTTCCCGCCGTTTCAGCTCGGCCTCGTAAAGCCTTGCTTTGAGCATAGCCATAGCTTGGGCGCGGTTTTGATGCTGGGAGCGTTCGTTTTGGCAAGCCACCACAATCCCCGAAGGTAAGTGGGTCAGACGAACCGCACTGTCTGTCTTGTTAACGTGTTGGCCCCCTGCCCCACTAGAGCGATAGG
>CAYZAR010000245.1:0-2239 GCA_964476455.1 uncultured Micavibrio sp. | reverse complement strand
GCGACATGGCTAGTTGAAACCTTCATGGATAAAATCCGCCAAAATCCAACCTATCGGAATGCGGTTCCAACGCAGTCGGTTCTGACCATTACGTCCAATGTTGTGTACGGCAAAAAAACGGGCAGTACTCCTGATGGTCGGCGTAAAGGGGAACCTTTCGCTCCCGGGGCAAACCCGATGCATGGTCGTGACATGAAAGGGGCGGTTGCCTCGATGGCTTCGGTGGCGCGTCTGCCTTACAAACACGCGCAAGATGGTATTTCCTATACCTTCTCTATCGTGCCCAAGGCTCTCGGCAAAACAGATGAGGACCGCGTAAGCAATCTTGTCGGTTTGCTTGATGGATATTTCGGATCGAATGATTATACCGAAGGAGGCCACCATATTAACGTCAATGTTCTTGATCGCGATATGCTGCTTCATGCCATGGACCATCCTGAGGAATATCCTCAACTAACCATTCGGGTGTCGGGCTTTGCGGTCAACTTTATCAAGCTAACCCGCGAACAACAGATGGATGTCATTAATCGGACCTTCCACGGCTGCTGTGCGTAAACCTGATCCTTCTTTGATTGACTCTTCTGGCACTTGCCCCTCCGATGCGGAGGGGCAAGTTGTCGGTTATGTGCATTCAGTTGAAACAGGCGGAACGGTTGACGGACCGGGAATTCGTTATGTTGTCTTCCTGAGCGGATGCCCCTTGCACTGCCAGTATTGCCACAATCCCGATACGCGCCATATGTCCGATGGCAAGCCTATGACGGCTGCGGCCTTATGCGCTGATATTGCGACCTATGCCCCTTTTTTGAAGAGGGCTCGGGGAGGGGTGACGCTCAGTGGGGGAGACCCTCTGACACAGGCAGCCTTCGCCCGCGCTGTTCTCAAAGGGTGTAAAGCTTTGGGTCTGCATACTGTCCTAGATACCAGCGGCTATCTGGGTTCTCATGCGGATGAAGAATTACTGGCTGCAACAGATCTGGTCCTTTTGGACATTAAGTCTGGTGATCCAGAAACTTACCGTAAAGTGACAGGGGTTAAATTGCAACCTACTTTGGAATTTGCTCTACACCTTGCCGAAATCGGGAAGCCCGTCTGGGTTCGCTTTGTTCTTGTCCCCGGCCTCACTGATGCCCCCGAAAATATAGAGGCGGTGGCGGATATTGTCGCAACACTTCCGAACGTTGAGCGAATTGATATTCTTCCCTTTCACAAAATGGGTGAATATAAATGGGCTGAGATGCGTTACTCCTATACCCTCGCTCTAACACCTCCGGCTAATGAAGAGGACTTGCAAAAAGCCCGTCAAATCTTTGCGGCCAAGGGCCTTAAGGCCAATTAGGGGTTCGTGTTCATATTTCGGTAAACCCGAATAATTGCGTTTGCGGAAGGGGAGAGAAGGATTTACACTCTTCTTTATGAATGAAGCCGAAGTTATTGATTTGGTCCGTGAGACGATTATGCTGAGCATCAAGCTGAGCGCACCGGTTATGCTGGTGGGGCTGGTGGTGGGAACGGCGGTTGCTCTCGTTCAGGCCTTGACGCAGATTCAAGAAGTGACACTGGTGTTCGTTCCTAAAATTTTGGCAATTTTCTTCGCTATTTTCGCCTTATTACCTATGATGACGACGGCGTTGATCGAGTTTATGAATATTCTAGCCGACCATATTGTAGCGATTAAATAGGCAAGAGCGAGGGAGGAAGAATCGTGTCCGAGCTTGAAACTTTCCTCACCACAGGAGTCTTCGCCTTTTTGCTATGCTTTGTTCGGGTCGGAACAGCCATGATGTTGATGCCCGGGATAGGGACTGCTTACGTTCCCCAAAATGTCCGTTTGTTCTTCTCTCTTGCGTTTTCGTTTGTTCTTTTTCCGTTGTTGCAGTCGCGGATGCCAAACCCTCTGCCGGATACGTTTCCTTTGTTTAGTCTGATCTTGATGGAATTTATCATCGGGTTTTTTATTGGAACGATTTCTCGCGTTTTAATGGCGGCCATTGATACCGCAGGCATGATTGTTTCAACCCAATCCAGCCTTGCCAACGCGCAGCTTTTCAATCCGGCTTTGGCATCTCAAGGGTCTGTGCTTGGGGTTTTTCTGACTTTAACGGCGATGATGTTGCTTTTTGCTACAGATTTGCACCACTTACTGATCCTCGGGATTGTTCAAAGTTACGATATTTTCCCCATTGGCAAGGAAGTTGATTTCGGAAGCATGGCCAATTTTCTGACCGATGCCGTGGCT
>CAYZAR010000244.1:0-2251 GCA_964476455.1 uncultured Micavibrio sp. | reverse complement strand
CTCTAATACTCAGTAATTTCTCCTTTCTAATTTTGGTTGTTGCGGGAGGGGGGCGGGGATGGAGACTCCGGTGCCCACTTGTCTTCTTCCCAGCTTGCGGTACGGATCAAGAATTTTCCGCTTAAGCTCGTTGCAACGGGGTCTTTGGATAGGGCTATTTCAACAGCAGGCGGGGTTCCTCTTGACGCACTGACTAAGGGGCTTATGCTCAAGAAACTGCCAAGCGTTTACGTCGCAGGAGAAATGTTGGATTGGGAGGCTCCGACAGGGGGATATCTGCTTCAGGGATGCTTCAGCACAGGAGTTTGGGCCGCACAAAATATTTTGAAACAACTAGGGTTTTAACGCACATGGATATGATTACTTTTCTTAAGACTATTGGATACTTTGGGACATGGGCGGCCTTGTTTACCGAAGGAGCGGTTTTTTTTGGAATTTTTCTGCCCGGGGATAGTTTGCTTTTCCCAATTGGACTCTTGGCCGGCCAAGGGGTTTTTAACTTATGGATCATGCTGCCCGGCTGTTTTATTGCAGCGTTTCTTGGGAATTTGGTTGGTTATGAAATTGGTAAACGCTACGGAATGCCATTTCTCAAAAAATATGCCGGAAAAATAATCAAAGATCACCAGATCGAAAAATGCCACAACTTCTTTGTAGAATACGGCCCGTTTGCTATAGTTGTGGCGCGGTTTATTCATTTTGCGCGAACCTTGGCTCCTTTTCTAGCGGGAGTTTCGCGGATGGATTACCGTCTGTTTGTCCTTTATTCGGCCTTAGGGGCAGCACTGTGGGCGGCAGGAATTCCCTTGCTTGGCTATTTTATCGGCCATTTGATTCCAGACGGTGCAATTGACCACTACTTGTTGCCCTTTATTGCCTTCGTTATTTTGCTGATGGTCGGGCCGAAACTATACCGTAAACTTAGACCAAGCCGGAATACGGGGACACATGACTCTCCTTAATTTCCAGCACCCTGTGGTACCTCAATCGACTTTGCCAAGCACAATGGGGGGGTGGCGGAAATTTATAGCCTTCCTCGGGCCAGGGTATCTTGTCGCGGTAGGGTATATGGACCCGGGGAACTGGGCAACCGCAGTTGCTGGTGGATCGCATTTTGGCTACGCGCTCCTTTCCATTGCCGTGATCTCCAATTTGATGGCGATTTTATTGCAAGCTCTATGCGCAAGACTCGGCTTAGCGAGTGGGCGAGATTTGGCGCAGTCCTGCCGTGATTCCTACTCACGTAAAACCGCTATCGGATTGTGGATCTTGGCTGAGTTGGCGATTTGCGCCACAGACCTTGCTGAAATTATCGGAACAGCTATTGGTCTTCATCTTCTCTTTGGCCTTCCTCTTCTTTACGGGATTTCGCTAACGGCTTTGGATGTTTTTCTTGTCGTTCTTTTGCAAAGATTGGGCTTCCGGTGGATAGAAGCTTTTGTGATTGCTTTGCTTGCAATCATTTTTGGATGCTTCTTTTTTCAAGTATGGTTTGCTGCTCCAAATCTGACCGACGTACTGGGCGGATTTATTCCACGGCCTGATATTTTGACGAATCCAGAGATGCTCTATCTTTCAATGGGGATTATCGGAGCAACTGTTATGCCTCATAACCTTTATCTCCATTCTTCAATTGTTCAGTCTCGTCCGGCGGGGGAGAGTATCGCCGAAAAAAGGCAATCTATCCGCTTTGCTACAATCGATTCCACGTTGGCCTTGATGTTGGCTTTGATTATCAATGCGTCTATCCTTATTCTGGCGGCGGCAACATTCTACACCAGTGGAAATGTTGAAATTACCGAGCTGCAAGACGCTCATGCGATGATTGCCCCGCTTCTAGGAAGCTCTCTGGCTGCGACTTTGTTTGCTGTGGCTTTGCTGTGTTGCGGGTTGAATTCAACAATTACCGCAACTTTATCTGGCCAGATTGTGATGGAAGGGTTTGTGGACATCAAAATTCCAGCTTGGGTTCGGCGGCTGATAACACGGGCCATTGCCATTATTCCGGCGTTGTTGGTGACGGCTCTTTATGGCGAGCACGCAACGGGACAATTGCTCATCGGCTCTCAAGTTGTTCTCAGTTTGCAATTGCCTTTCGCCATTGTGCCGCTTGTTCTGTTCACCATGGACCGCAAAAAAATGGGGGAACTGGTCGCCCCGCGTTGGATGAGTGCTTTGGCGGGATTGGTTGCCGTGATTTTGATTTCGTTGAACATCAAGATGTTGTGGGACATTGCCAGCGGGCTGAACA
>CAYZAR010000243.1:0-2293 GCA_964476455.1 uncultured Micavibrio sp. | reverse complement strand
CAATCAAGCTTTGCTGCAACTTGATCGTTCGTAAAATCTTCTTCAAAAAACCTATTGTTGCTCGCCCCGAAAAAAGAGATAGTCAGGCCATGACAATCAGAAAGAAAGTACAGATCGTTTTGTTGGCATCTTTGTTCGTAGGGCCACAGGCAGCATATTCTGAAGGATTTGATCTCCTAAGTGCCGACCGCATTGGGATACAACAAAAGCCCCAAGATATGCCCACTTCAATAGACAAGGGCCCAACACCTCCACAAAATACTTCTCAGTCTCGTACTTTATCAGGGTTTCAACCAAAGGACCTTGTGCGGGTCAGTGTTTACGGAGAACCGGATATAAGCAAGACATACCAAATTGATGACCTTGGGAAGATTTACGTTCCCTTGATTGGAGCGGTAAAAGCTGTAGGACAATCAAGAGAAGGACTTGAGAATGATATTCGCCAACGTCTCAAGAAAGGTTATCTTCTCAAGCCCAAAGTAACCGTTGATGTTCCGGCTTGGCCCTGCGCTGAAAAGCCTTAAAGAGGTATAGTTTGAACAAAAAATTCCCTCGTTCTCTGCAACTGGTGATCTGGACCTGTGCGATGTCGCTAGGGGCAACCTCTTTGCTATTATCGAGCGTTCCAGCCAGCTATGAAGCACGAACCTTACTGACTATTTCTACAGAAGCCTTCTCTTCTGCTTTGCCTTCATGGATCAAACACGGCTCTTCTCCCCAAGAATTTTACATTGCCCAAACAGCTCCCACTCCAGAACAAGCAGTTATGAAGGCTAACCGACTTGCCAGTTTCTTTGTACAAAAATCTCAGCCGCGCACGTCCGAACCGAAAGTCTCTATTGAAAAGGTCATTCCCAAACTCGGCGAGGCTGAGCTAGAGGCGATCAAAAAACAAATTCAAAAACTGGAAGAGGAACTTAAAAAAATATCTGCTCCAGTTCCTGTAGAGCAGAGTCCCAAAAAAGAATCCGACCCCCTCATTGAAACCCTCAAAAAAAATCCTGAGACGGTTTTAACCTCAGAGCAAATAGACCAATTGGGTATAGCCAAGGGAGAGTATCTCTCTTATCAGGCTAGCTTGCGAGAGCACCAAAGAATGGCCAAGATTTATGGCCCTCTTCATCCAAAATGGAATGCGCAAAAATCGCGTGAGTCCTCACAGCGAACACAGTTGCTCACTGCATTGGATCGGCTTGGCTCTCAATCTTTTGCTTACGTACCTGCGACAGAAGCGGCCCCTTCTGTCGATCCATCTGCCGTTCAAAAACAAATTGATTTCTTGCGCGGACTTCTGGCGCAAGAACAAGAGAAACAGGCAATCGTTCTTCCCGAAGTCGAGGAAAAACCATCTCGCCTAGACGCTCCTCGCATTACTCAATTTGCCCTTCTGCCAGAACACCCCATCTTCCCCAAATGGCCGGAAACCTTTGCTTTGGCTTTCCTGCTGTCCCTTCTGGCCGGAGGCTTCATTGTTGCCTATGACCGCCGCTACCGAAAAAAATTTCTCGGGCCGGAAGAGCTGGAAGAAGAGCTTGGCATCGCCTGTTTTGGGTCTCTCTCGGGACGAGATATACTTCGCGAAGAGCCTGCCGATACAGTTCTTCGCACATCAGGAACAGAGATTATAGCCAAGGTCAAAGCTCTGCGGACCGTTCTCAATATGCTCGGAACTCGCGAAGGAAAAAAACCAAAAGTCTTTCTTATCGCCGAAGATTCTCCTAGCTTCTCTACTGCTCTTCTCGCCGTCTGGCTTGGCCGCCTTGCAACGCGCAGCGGTGAGAAAGTCCTGTTGATTGATGCCGATTTTCATCAGGCGAATGTGAGCAAACTTCTCAAACTAAACCCGCCCAGAACTCTTCCAGATTACCTAGCGGGACAAGGCCGCATCGAGGATGTTTTGGATCGCTCAACCGCCTCTGATTTACACGTGATCGCGGCGACAAAAGTTCCCCATTCGGCAGCGGATTTGTTGTCTTCTGACCGCATGAAAAATTTGATCCGCTCTTTTTCTCAGTTTTATGACACGGTTATTATGGTGGCTCCTGCTGGCTCGCGCTATCCTGAGGGGCTCGCCCTTGCTGGCTTGGCAGATCAGGTTCTTTTGTGCGTTGTGGCGCAGACCTCTTCTCGCGGAGCGTGCCGCGCTCTGGTTCGCCCCCTTCTGACTTTGGGCTTCAAAAACGCGTGCAGCGTCTTCCTCGAAGATTTTCCTTCTGGGCCCTGTGTTTAGCTGCCCACCCCCTTCAGGTTGGGTTGATTTTCGTGCGCGGAAGATGCAAGAGATATCGAACTG
>CAYZAR010000242.1:0-2299 GCA_964476455.1 uncultured Micavibrio sp. | reverse complement strand
GTTCTTGATTCAGGGATTCGGACTTCTGACATTGCCGAATCAGGAACTTCCCCCATTGGAACCTCCGAAATGGGTGATGCCGTTATCATTCAATTGGAGAAAATATTAGAAAAGGCTGCTTGATAAAATGGACATTAGTAAAATTCCAACCGGAAAAAATCCACCCACCGACATTAACGTCTTGATCGAAAACCCTATGGGGGGAGACCCGATTAAATACGAACTCGATAAAGAGTCCGGTGCGGTTTTCGTAGATCGTTTTTTATACACCGCCATGTACTACCCGGGAAACTATGGTTTTATTCCCCACACTCTTTCAGGAGATGGAGATCCGGTGGATGTTCTGGTCATTGGCAGAATTGCAGTCATGCCCGGGTGCGTCTTGCGGGCTCGTCCAGTTGGCGTTCTTTTTATGGAAGATGACGCGGGAGAAGATGAAAAGATTATTGCCGTTCCGCACGCCAAGCTCTATCCTTACCACGACAATGTTGATGATTTAGAAGCGGTTCAGCCGATTTTACGGGATAAAATTTCGCACTTCTTCACCCACTACAAGGATTTGGAGCCAGGGAAATGGTCGAAAGTTAAAGGATGGGGAAATGCAGATGATGCCGCCCGACTTATTCAAGAAGGCATAGACCGTAACGCAACATCCAAGGAGTGAAATATACATCCCATGACAACTGGAATAGTTTTGCTGGCTTTAGCTTTTTTGCTCCTCGCCGCCGAGGTTTTCGTGCCTTCCTTCGGTATTCTGGGTATTACAGGCGTTATCGCTTTGGTAGTCGGTGCCGATATGGTGATTGAATCAGCTGGACCAAACGCGCCGATAGATTGGTGGACAGTTTCCGGTGTTCTGTTTGTCATTATCGCCTATTTCGGGATTTCCGCAGGAGTGGTCTATCGTGCTCTTTTGACCAAAAAACGCTATGCCGGAATAGAAAGCCTGATGGGGGAAGAAGCAGAAATCGTTGAATGGTCAGACCGCGAGGGTCTTGTCAGTGTGCAAGGCGAACTCTGGCAAGCCTTTTCCGAACGTCGCTATCTTGATCTTGTCTCAGGACAAACTGTCCAGATTTCTGGTCACCATAATCTAAAGCTTCAAATTCGCCTTTCTGAATAAGTGATTGTTTTTTCTTAACAAAGGAGACTTAAATGGCTACTTTTCTTCCAGTTATCTTCATCGGGGGCCTTATTCTACTCTTCGCCTCTGTCCGCATTATCAAAGAGTATGAGCGCGGAGTCATTTACACACTTGGAAAATATGATGGCATGAAAGAAGCGGGCATCCGCCTTGTCCTTCCCGCCATTCAGCAAATGAAAATTATTGATGTGCGTGTACGGACCGAAGAAATCCCCGCTCAAGACCTCATCTCAAAAGACAATGTATCGGTACGCGTCAGCGCAGTTCTCAATTACCGCGTTGTCGATCCCGGAAATGCCATCAACCGCGTGGAGGATTTCGTTCACACAACCGCCCAAATTGCTCAAACAACCTTGCGTTCCGTTCTCGGGAAACATGAACTTGATGATATGTTGCAAAACCGCGACAAACTAAACAAAGACGTTCAGGAAATTCTCGACAGCCATACCGGAGGCTGGGGAATCAAAGTTATCAATGTTGAGATCAAGCACGTTGATATTGATCCAAGCATGATTCGCGCTATTGCCCGTCAAGCCGAGGCCGAACGCGAACGCCGCGCCAAAATCATTAACGCCGAAGGGGAATTGCAAGCCGCCAAGCAGCTTGATGAAGCTGCAGAGATCCTTTCTCGTCGCCCAGAGACTATGCAATTGCGTTATCTGGGGACCTTGGGTGAGTTTTCAAATGGCAAGAGCGTCAGCACAATTGTCCTTCCTCTCCCGATGGATATGCTCAAATCTGTGGTTGGGGCCGTTGGCGGGCAAAAATAATCGGTAAAAGTGGAACTTCTTAACCTTTTCCTCTCCCCCGCTTTGCGGGGGTTTGGCGTTCTGGTGGGCAAATGTGGATAAAAATCCGCAACCTGCGGCTTTTATTTGATCTTTTTGGTAATTCCTGACATTGTTTCCTTGATCCTAAAATTTTGAAGTTTTGGCGCGGCGACGCGTCTGTTTATGCAAACTATAAACACGTTTGGAAGGTCTAAATCACAATGTCTCAAGAAAAAAAATCTGCTGGGTTGCTTATTGCCCTTGTCCTCCTTGCCCTCCTCATTGCAGCGGCAGCGTATTTCACCTTGAGCAAATCATCTGCCCCAACGGGCGATGCTCCAATCGCCGAAGCTCCCCAAACTTTGGAAGGCACTCCCTCCACAGA
>CAYZAR010000241.1:0-2305 GCA_964476455.1 uncultured Micavibrio sp. | reverse complement strand
GTCTTGATAAGGGAGGCGTGGTCAAAGCCGAAACGAGGACTCCGGTTAAAAATCTTTCAAGCGTTTCTGCCGGAGGGGTTCTCAAAGACCGTATTGTTGTTCTCTCTCATATCAAACCCTCGGAAAAAGAAGATGAAATGCTTCTCGCTTTTTTTGATGGAGCGGGCAGCTTAAAAACATCGGTTCCCTTGCGGGATCCAAAAATGAGGTTGGTTCCTAAAGATATAGTGGTAGAGGCCGGAGCAAAATCAATGTTGATTGCTGCCGAGGCGATTCATCCCAAAAATGAAGAAGATCATTATAGTTTGTTGATCCGCGTTGATGAGACAGGGAAAGAACTCTCTCGCAAGGAATACCTTCCCGGGGTTCCCAATCAGATTGAAGGGTTAAAACGCCTTTCTGGCGGGCAGGTTTTGGCTTTGGGGCGTGTTGAAAGCGAAAGAGGCCGCGAGAGTGGTTGGATTCTTCGTGTGGCAAAGTTCGGGGATATTTTACAACAGCGCGCTTATCCGCGTGGGGAGGATGCTCTTTTGCGGCGAGCGGCGGTTCTTCCCGATGGTTCACTTGTTGTGATTGGAGATTCCATCCCCGCGCAAGACGGAGCGCGGGCAGCTTGGATCATGAAGCTGAGTCCGAATGGAGAGCCGCTCTGGCAAAAATATATCACAGGAAAATATAGCTATGCGGGCCTTGACGTTGCGGTGTTGCCGGATGGGCGGATTACCACCTTGCTGGGTGGGCGGCCAGATGGATCCGGTGGGCGGCAATATGCGCGGGTGATAACTTTCACAGGGCTTGGCCAGATGGTAGCCGATGAGTCTTACATCGAAGGCAACAATACTTTGCCAGAAAAAATGTTGGTCAGTGGTTCGGACCGTTTGTTGATTGGCATGGCGGAAACAGGATTCTCCAAATACGCGCAAGGGGATGAAAACAGATTGCAAACCTATGACAGTCTCATTCTCAAAATGACCCCTTTACCCGCTTTCACGGATTCTTGTGCAAAGGGAGCTCGGGAAAAACTGGATGATTTGCCATGACCTCTTCTCAGGACACTGAACAAGAAGAGGCACATGAGTCCTTGCTGCTTGAAGTTGGGCTGGCCGAACATCAACAGCGATTGGATAAGGCTGTGGCCATGCTTGCCCCTGAATTTTCACGCACGCGTCTCAAGGCTTTGATTGATGCTGGAGAATGCGCCTTGAACGGGAAAGTTTTGACAACAGCTTCGCGCAAGGTTGAGTTCGGAGATAAAATCGTCATTGCGATTCCTCCGGTGGAAGACGCATTACCAGAGCCGGAAAATATTCCACTTGATATTGTCTATGAAGACGAAGATGTGATTGTCCTGAATAAAGCAGCCGGAATGGTTGTTCATCCGGCGGTGGGTCACAGCCACGGAACACTGGTTCACGCCTTGCTGGGGCATTGTGGAGAGAGTCTGTCGGGGATCAATGGGGTGAGGCGTCCGGGGATTGTTCATCGTCTTGACAAAGATACAAGTGGTTTGATGATCGTGGCCAAGACCGATCATGCGCATCACCATTTGGCAGAGCAACTTCAAGATCGGAGTCTTCACCGTGTCTATCATGCCTTGGTGGTTGGGGTTCCTTCCCCCATTAAAGGACAGGTAGAAACCCTGATTGGTCGTCATCCTTCCAATCGGCTGAAAATGGCAGTGGTGGGGTGGAACGGCAAAGCGGCTCTTACTTATTTTCAAGCCCTTGAGCAATTCAGAAAAACTCTTTGTTTGGTCGAATGCCAACTTGAGAGTGGACGGACTCACCAAATTCGAGTGCATATGGACCATATAGGTCACCCGTTGGTTGGAGATCCTTTATATGGCCCCCAACTTCCCGCCTTGCGTTCTAAGCTCAGGAAAGCAGATTTCGACGAATCCGTCATAGAACAGGTCATGGCGTTTCCAAGGCAGGCCCTGCACGCAGTGGAAATATCTTTCCTTCACCCGCGAAACGATGAAGAAATGACTTTTTCTACGTCTTATCCTAAAGATTTTTCTGACCTGCTGGTGAGGTGTCGAGAATAATTTTTCATAACAAAAACGGGAATCTGCAGATTTCAAAAAATTAACTAAATTATTTTGGTAAATCCCCTCATAAAATTTGCATCTCCTGCGTCAAAGTGGTATTCCAGTACAAACCACCAAAGTTAATACATTATTAATTTTTTACCTGCCTTTCCCTTCCAAATGAAGGTTTTGTGCTGGTTGTTTGCAAAAACCAAAGGAGCAATACTATGTTGACCAACGCCCGGGCTATTCGTGGATTTTCCAGACTTCTAAACG
>CAYZAR010000240.1:0-2310 GCA_964476455.1 uncultured Micavibrio sp. | reverse complement strand
CCCCCACCTGCCACGATGTCGCGAATGGTGCGGAGCGACTGGTCCAACATTGGAACAGTTTGTTGCAAATCAAGGATATGTACGCCGTTCCTCACACCGAAGATGAAGGGACGCATTTTAGGATTCCAACGGCGGGTGTGGTGTCCAAAGTGAACGCCAGCTTCCAAAAGTTGACGCATAGAAAATTCGGGCATAGCCATAGTTTATAATCTCCTTATCCGGTTGTGCCTCTACAGGGGTGTTATGGCGGAACCTTCCGCCACACCGGTTGGCCGAGAGGGCCGTCCCTGTATGTGAATTGCTGCGGACTTTAGTGAGTCTTTCTTAAAGATGCAAGGTTTTTTCTTAACCTTGGGCCTTTAACTTCCCCCGAGGAACGCAAGCTATCTATCTTACAGGAAGATAGTTAACATATTTAATCACGCCTCAGAAACAGAGATCATCCCGGGAACTCGAAACAGGTTTTCCCGTAATTCCGGCGAAAAGCTGTAAAAGCCGGAAAGTCTGATTTCAACCTCGCAAGCCGAATTTGCCGCCGGAACAACCAAAACAACACGAGATCGCCCACTGCCCGCATTTTGCAACACGTCTTTCAGTTGCAAAACCCCCGAAGCATCCCGCAAGGCCAACTTTAATTCCGTGACTTTGTCCACCAAGGACTCATCCAAAAGCTTAATATCTTGAACGGTCAGGCGGATTTGGTCTTCCTTATGCTCCACATCCGCTGTGAGCAAGAGCGCGTTTCCAGCTTCAAGTAACGCCCGCGACTTTTGCAGTGTTTCCGAGAACACCATAACTTCATAAACACCTGAAGAATCCGACATGGACAAAAAGGCAAACTTATTACCGCTTTTGGCCGACATTTTTTCAGTTTTCTTGATAAGAACTCCGGCGATTTGAACCCGCGCTGAAGATCGTGTTGATAACAGAGAATCCAAATCGCCATAAGCTAGAATATGCAACCGTTCAAGCTGTGCCCGCTTGGTATCAAGCGGGTGCGCCGATAAATAAAAACCAATCGCCTGAAATTCGTAAGACAATTTCTCAAGCGGGCTCCACTCCACCACTTGGGGCAAATGATGAAGAGCAAGATCTTTGGCCGCCGTCTGCTCCATTGCAAATAAACTGCTCTGGTTGCTTTTTCGCTCTTCCGCCAAAGCTGCCGCATAGTGAACTAAGGATTCGGCCCCGACAAATAGTTGCGCCCGATTGTCATGAATAGAATCCAATCCCCCTGCGGCCACCAAATTTTCAAATTGTTTCTTATTCAGTGTTTTTGAATCCATCCGTTTGAGAAAATCTTCAAGACTCGCAAAGGGACCGTTGCGGCGACGATCTTCCACCAAAACGTCCATTGCCTGCGTCCCAACCCCCTTGATCGCCGCCAAGGCGTAGCGAATAGCCGAACCTTCAACAGAAAATTCGACTTCGGATTTATTGACATCCGGCGGCAAAAGAGGAATGTCCATTTTGCTGAGAGCTTGGCGAAAAACCGCTAACTTATCCGTGTTCCCCATATCAAGAGTCATGGTGGCCGCCATAAACTCAACTGGATAATTAGCCTTCAGCCATGCTGTTTGATAAGCGACAAGAGCATAAGCTGCCGCGTGAGACTTGTTGAAGCCGTACCCTGCGAATTTTTCGATTTGTTCAAAAATAGCGGTTGCTTGTTCGGAATCAACCCCTGAAGTTTTTGCCGCTCCCTCAACAAACAAGGCCCGCTGAGCATCCATCTCTTCCTTGATTTTCTTACCCATCGCCCGCCGCAACAAGTCAGCCCCGCCGAGCGTATATCCCGAAAGGATTTGCGCCGCCTGCATGACCTGTTCCTGATAAACCATGATCCCGTAGGTTTCTTCCAACATAGGGCGCAATTTCGGATGAAGGTAGTCGGCTTCTTCCTTCCCGTCTTTCACACTGATATATTTCGGGATGTTATCCATTGGGCCCGGGCGGTACAGAGCCACCAAAGCAATAATATCTTCAAACCGGTTTGGGTTCATCTTGCGCAACACATCGCGCATTCCCGAACTTTCAAGCTGGAACACAGCAACGCTTTGCCCTGCAGACAACATTTCGTAGGTCTTGGCATCGTCCAAAGGAATTTTGAGAATATCAATCTGCGTTCCCCGCTCCGCAATCATTTCAACAGCCTTGAGAATGACTGTCAAAGTTTTCAGCCCGAGGAAATCATATTTGACCAGCCCCGCCTGTTCGACATACTTCATGTTGAACTGCGTGGCAGGAACATCTGAACGCGGGTCACGATAAAGCGGAACCAGTTGGTGCAATGGACGATCCCCTATCACC
>CAYZAR010000239.1:0-2359 GCA_964476455.1 uncultured Micavibrio sp. | reverse complement strand
ATCAATTTTGGCTTCTGTCATCCATTCCAACAAAGACTCAAAATCGTCTTCAGTTTCCCCGGGAAAGCCAACGATAAAACTGGAACGAATGGTCAGATCGGGACAAACCTCACGCCATTTTTTGATTCTCTCCAAAGTTTTTTCCTGAGCAGCAGGCCTCTTCATGGCCTTAAGAACAGAATGAGAAGCGTGCTGAAATGGAATATCAAGGTAGGGCAGAATTTTTTGCTGAGCCATCAACTCAATAACCTCATCGACATGGGGATAAGGATAAACGTAATGAAGACGAACCCACACGCCAAGCTCTCCCAACGCCTCGCATAAATCCAGAAACTTAGTCTTGCGACGCTGCCCCTTCCACGGATATTCGGCGTATTTGGTGTCAATGCCATAGGCACTGGTATCTTGAGAAATAACCAAAAGCTCTTTGACACCCGCATTCACCAATTTTTCAGCTTCAAACATCACATGGTGAATAGGGCGAGAAACCAAATCTCCACGCAATTTCGGAATAATGCAAAATGAGCAACGATTATTGCAGCCTTCAGAAATTTTGAGATAGGCGTAATGTCGTGGAGTTAGACGAAGCCCTTGCTCTGGAACCAAATCCATAAATGGATCATGTACAGGAGGGACAGCAGAATGGACAGCATCGACCACCTGTTCGTATTGATGAGGCCCGGTTACCGCAAGAATATTAGGAAATACTTTTTCAATTTGCTCAGGCTCGGCCCCCATACAACCCGTGACAATCACACGACCGTTGTCTTTCATGGCTTGACCAATCGCTGCAAGAGACTCTTCTTTCGCGCTATCTAAAAATCCACAAGTGTTAACGATAACGACATCTGCATTTTGGTGAGTGTCAGAAAAATGATACCCTTCGGAACGAAGCTGGGTCATTATTCGTTCCGAATCAACCAAAGCCTTGGGACAACCAAGAGACACCACTCCGATTTTAGGAACCGTCAGTTTCTTTTCGGGCATATCCAATCCAACCTCTCAAACATGGGCGAGGTTATAGCGGAAAAGACGTTTTTGTGCAAAATATTCCCGTCTAGGAAAAGCCCGCAGCCGAGCGCATCCTCCGAATAGTCTCACAAACACGCTGAAATTCGTCCTCAACCTGCCGAATTTCTTCAATAGAAGGATTTTCTCCGGCTTCAGTTTTGTCTTGAATTGCTGCCGCCACTTCCCCCAAAAGAAGAGCCCCAGCCGAACGCGCCGCACCTTTAAGAGAATGGGAAAGCTCTTTAAGAGTCTTCAAGTCCTCCCCCTTGAATGCATCTATCAGCCCCTCCAACAAGGGGCGGGTCATTTCTTCAAACAATCCCAGCATTTCCAAAGCGTTGTTATCCAAAGCCCCCATCTGTGCAATCAAAGATGCCGTATCAATCGCTGGAGAAACCTTCTTGACGATTTCCTTCTGAGAGTCAAGCAACCCCCAGCGAACAAGCAACCTCTTAAAGTGACCTAACGAAACCGGTTTCAAAAGACACTCATCAAACCCATGCCCTAGGTACATTGTTCGCTCGGCCATCTGCACATCTGCCGTCAATACAATCACGGGCATATGCTCTCCTGTATCGATTTCACGGGCACGAATAATTCTAACCAGTTCATATCCATCCATTTCCGGCATATGCAGGTCTGTTAAAAGAATGCCGTATTGACCTGATGCAAGAGCTTCCAGTGCCTGATGACCATTATGAACAAAGTCAGCCTCGCCTCCAAGAAGGCGTAACTGCCGCTCCAACAAATCACGAACGCTGGGCGTATCTTCCGCAATCAAAAGACGTGATGGACCATGTGTTGGGCAGCATACCCTGCGCGAAGCAGATTCAAGGACCGCTCTCCCTAAGCCAATACGGCTAGCGGGCTTGGGCAAATAAGGAACGCCTAAACTTTCAAGACTATGCTGCAATCCGCTGTCATCTCGGGCCGTGTACATGACAACCCCCATCTCAGGACGCGTCTCAAGGATATATCTAATAACATCAAGACCGTTCCCATCCGGCAATCCGTGGTCAATAACACCAACATCAAAAGGACGGCGCGTTACCAGATCTATTGCCTCTCGCGCTGAACAACAGCTATCCACCACAGCCCCCATTGAGCGCAAAGAGCTGGAAATTTCTTTGGCAGCGCGGGGATGGTCCTCTACCGATAGTACACTGATCCCATTTAAGTCTGGTAATGTAAGATCACTTGATCCACCCACAACAGCATGAGTTGGGATTTCAAACCAGAACGTTGAACCTTTTCCTATCTGGCTAAGAACACCAATCTTTCCACCCATAAGTTCAACAAGCTTTTTACAAATGGAAAGCCCAAGTCCAGTCCCGCCGAATTTACGTGC
>CAYZAR010000238.1:0-2383 GCA_964476455.1 uncultured Micavibrio sp. | reverse complement strand
GGCTTAATCCTGTGAGGGATCGCCTGTGTCTTGTCCAGCTCTCAAGTGGAGATGGGCATGCACACCTCGTTCAATTCCCAGACATGGACTATGCTGCACCCAATCTGAGAAGATTACTCGAGGATTCGTCTGTTGCCAAAATCTTTCATTTTGCCCGTTTCGATGTCGCTGCGATTAAGGCTTACCTTGATGCAAACTGTACGCCGATTTACTGCACGAAGATTGCTTCTCGTTTGTGCCGGACCTTCACCGACAAACATTCTTTGAAAGACCTTTGTCGGGAGCTTTTATCGGTTGAGCTGAACAAACAACAGCAATCCTCTGACTGGGGGGCGGCGACTTTGAGCGAGGAACAGAAATCCTATGCCGCCAGCGATGTTCTCTATTTACACAAACTAAAAGCCCGTCTTGATGAGATGCTCAAGCGGGAGGGCCGCGAGGAGCTGGCCAAGGCTTGTTTTGACTTTTTGCCAACCCGCGCCTACCTTGATCTTCAGGGATGGGCAGATGCAGACATTTTTGCCCATTAACCCAACAACCCATAGGGAACATCCGCATGAGAGAAACCTCCGCTGCTAGACCTGTTTCTCACACAGCTTCTTCAGATCTTGAAACGGCACGGCGGGTTTTAGAGACGGAGATTGCTGGATTGAAAGCCCTCTCGGCGGCCCTTGATGGAAATTTTGTTAAAGCGATTGATACAATCCAAACTATGCGAGATCGAGGCGCAGGCCGCTTGATCCTCGCGGGAATTGGGAAAAGCGGCCATGTCGCCCGCAAAATTGCGGCGACTTTGGCTTCGACAGCAACGCCTTCCCATTATATTCACCCGGGAGAAGCCAGTCACGGCGACCTTGGGATGATTACCGAAGACGATGTCATTATTCTGCTCTCCAATTCGGGAGAGAACGCCGAATTATCCGACATGATTGCCTATGCCAAACGGTTCTCAATTCCTCTGATTGCGATGACCAGCAATGGGGAGAGTACATTGGGGCGTCATGCAGATATTCCTTTGGTCATGCCCAAAGTACCAGAAGCCTGCCCGAATGGTTTGGCTCCGACCACCTCAACGACGATGATGATGGCTCTTGGCGATGCGATTGCAATTGCGCTTCTTGAGCGGACGGGGCTCACCGCAGAGCAGTTTCGCGTTTGGCACCCGGGCGGCAAGCTAGGACAAAAGCTGAAAAAAGTTTCTGATCTGATGGTTGTTGAAAAAGACCTTCCTCTTGTTTCTCCGCAGACAACTATGGGCAGCGCATTGATTACTTTGACTGAGAAGAATCTAGGGTCGGTGATTGTCACAGATGACGATCAAAAACTTCTGGGGATTGTAACGGATGGAGATTTGAAGCGTCACATGGGCCCCGATCTTCTGAGCAAGCCCGTCTGTGACATTATGTCCCCTAATCCCCGCACCATTTCTCCGGCGGCTTTGGGGGTCGAGGCTTTTGATGTTATGCTCAATTCCGGTAAAACCCCGATTACCTCTTTGGTTGTTGCAACAGATGATCGCAAGGTTGTCGGATTGCTTCGTGTTCAAGAGTTGCTGCGGGCGGGGATCTCCTGAAAACCATGTCTCCTCTTCGTCTTCACCTTTCTTCTGAGGAACCTCGCGAAACGGGTATGACAAGGCTCGTTCGCAGCGATGAGGAAACGGCGAGAACTTCGGCTAAAAGCCGTCATCATAGCTCCCTTGTTCGAAAACTCCGCCTCTTGCTGCCTCTTGCTGCGCTGGCTATTGTGGTTGTCATGTTTTCTTGGTCGGATATGGACAAAATTTCTGCACCCGTGCCACGAGAAAAAATTTCTCCTCAGGCAGTGGGAAGAAATGAACTGCTTTCCCCTAAGTTTCAATCAGAAGACAGTAGCCGACAACCTTATACCATTACAGCCGAAAAGGCCTTTCAGAAATCCGAAAATCTGGATCAGGTCATTCTTGATAAGCCCGTGGCTGATATTAACCTCAAAGATGGAACATGGGTAGCTCTTGAGGCTGTTGGCGGGGAGTTTTCACAAAGTTCCGGCAACTTGATTTTGGATGGGCAGGTAAAAGTTTTTCACGATTCCGGATACGAACTTCACACCGAGCACATGAATATTGATATCAAAAACGAGACTCTTTCTTCGACCAAACCTGTAACCGGACATGGCCCCGGGGCAGACATAGAGGCCTCTGGACTAACGGGAACGGGGGACAATAAAACCCTCATTTTTACTGGTCCGGCCAAACTGACTTTGCGGCCTTCCTCTCAAGATTCTCCCCCCTCTTCTCCTCGCCCCCCTTCTCGGAGTGCACAACCATGAATCGTTTTCTTCTCGTTTTTTGTCTGACCTTGTGTGTTTTGGCTTCTCAGGCAATTGCGGCTGAGTCTTCTGC
>CAYZAR010000237.1:0-2410 GCA_964476455.1 uncultured Micavibrio sp. | reverse complement strand
CCATCAGATATTGGCGTTCTTCGTTACGGGAATAAATCACCAGCTCGTTTTCGGCGCACAGCAAAGTTGCCAAAGCATAACCAAGCGACCCAGTCCCACCCGTAATCAGGATACGTTCGTTTTTCAGCATTCCACCAAAGTCTTTCGAAAGGTTGAAAGCGTTTATAAACCAGAGAAGGGCCTTCGGTAAAGGGGTGCGATTACGAAAATAGTTTGGCTTAAATTTGGGGGAGGATGAAAAGAGATACTTTTATTTCCCTGTGTTCCTGAGTAGGTTGGCCTGCGTAATTTGGGCGCAGATTAAAGGTTTCAGGTTTATGAAAAAATACGAGCTGGTTCAGCCCGCCGCTAAGATTTTCGAGATTTTGCCCAGAGCAGATCGCAGGCGTCTCTTTATGATTGTCCTGTTTGCTGTTGCGGTTTCCGGTCTTGAACTGCTCACGGCTGGAACATTGGTGGTACTTGCCCAAGTGCTTAACAAGCCGGATGTGGCGATGACTCATTTGTCATGGCTGCCTTTTTCTTTATCTGCGGCAGAGGCTGTTGTTTTCTTTTCGATTCTTTGTGCCGGAATTTACCTTGTTAAAAACGCGGTGAGCGCAGCTCAGATTTTTTATCAGAACTTTGTCATTCAAACCCTCTGTTTTGATTTCAAAGGGTATTTGCTTCGCAAATATGCCCGCATGGATTACGGTTTTTATCTGACGCGCAACTCGTCTTATAATATGGCGGTTATTGCGGGAGATGTTGAAAATATGTTCTCCGGCGGGGTTCTTTCCCTGTGCCTTATTCTTACCGAATTGGTCGTCTTTATCGGGCTGTGTGGTTTACTGATTTATATGAATCCCGCCTTGACCATTTTGTTGTTTGCCTTTGTTGGTGGGTTGTCGGCGGTCTCTGTTTTTGTCCTGCTGCCGGCTTATCATCGTTGGGGCTTGCAAATGCAGGACTCTCGCGTTCAGCTTAACCAAAATCTTTTGCAGTTTTTTCACGCCTTCAAGGAAAGCATTCTCTTCGGCCAGCAGGATTATTTTATTCAAAGCTATGCGCGCCATTCTTACAAAAACTCAAGACTTCAGGCTTTGCAATCTTCCATCAATATGGTTCCGCGCATTGGATTAGAAGTTGTTTTTGTCGTGCTGTTCGTGGCCGCCATTGTCTTCATGTCTTTGCAAATGAACACTCCCCAGCAAATGATGGGGGCTTTGGGCGGCTATCTTTATGCGGGTTTTCGCATGATGCCCGGGCTAAACCGTATTTTGTGGAACCTTAACAACTATAAACTTTGTATTCCCAATATTGAGCGAGTTTATGAGGAATACACAACCGTTGAAGACCCCGCCGTTACAAAGGACAATCCGGCTTTGACTTTTCAGCACCAGTTGGAAATGCACGGCGTTTGTTTTCGTTATCTGAATACCAGCCATGATGCCTTGAACAACATAAACCTCACAATCAGAAAAGGAGAATGTCTCGGGATTATGGGCCAAACCGGATCAGGAAAATCAACCTTGGTTGACGTGATGCTCGGACTCTTAAAACCCCATACCGGATCCATTGTTATTGATGGTCTTTACTCTGTGCAAACCCCCTCATGGCATAAGAAGATTGGCTATGTCCCCCAGAATATCTATCTGGTGGATGATACTATTTTAGCCAATATTGCGATAGGGGAAGACGCAGACTCCATCAACCATGATCGCCTCGCCCGCGCTATTGAAGAGGCTCAACTGACCGGCCTGATTGACAAACTCCCCGAAGGGTTGCAAACAACCGTGGGAGAGCGCGGCGTAAGACTTTCAGGGGGGGAACGTCAACGGATTGCCATTGCCCGCGCCCTTTATCGTCAGCCGGAAGTTCTGATTTTTGATGAGGCAACATCGGCTCTTGACCAAGCAACCGAAGCACGCCTGATTGAAATGTGTAATAACTTGCGCCAAGGACGCACGTTGATTATGGTTGCCCACCGCCTGACAACCCTGAAATATTGTGACCGCGTTGTCGTACTGGGCCAAGGAAAAATTCAGAATGTTCTAGATGCGGAAACGTTCAAAGAAAAACTTGAGGAGTCTCAAAGTGTTCATTAAGGCAATAAAAGAAAAATTATTCGGCGGCTGTTATTCCAGCTTTGGGCAATTCGATGTGCAAGAAGCAAAACTCTCGGCTAGCCCCAAAACCCGTCTTGATCTTTCTGAGGGTTGCTTTGACCTTTTCGCGCTCAATCGTCACCAAGATGCTATTTGGGGCGTCAGTCTAGACCAGAAACTTTTCATCAAAATTGGAGTCTCAAGCAATTCGCGCAAAGCTAATTCTCTCAAAGAAGAGGGAGAAATTCTTGCACGGCTAACCGAAAAAGGAACATGGACAGCCCCCAAACTCTTCGGCCGTGGGACTTTGAACGCGGCACAGG
>CAYZAR010000236.1:0-2435 GCA_964476455.1 uncultured Micavibrio sp. | reverse complement strand
GGGACTCAGCGTGTGATGACCTTGAAGAAGGTGGATGTGTCTGTCGCTCTGATGCCTTTGTTGTCGAAGCGCATAGAAGTCACATCGGTTGAGCTGGAAGGGTTGAAAGTCAATCTGTTGGTGGATGGGGAAGGCCGCAAAACATGGGTCACCAAGAAATTAGAAGCCAATGACGGAAAATCTGCGGATGAAACACTATCGTCTCCGAAAAAGGAGCAAGAGGAATCTGGGCCGGAAATTATTCTAAGCAAAGTTCGGATTGTGGATGGTCTCATAGAGTATAGCGATGAAAAATCTGGTGCGTCCCATGAAATTAAAAACATCAATGCCGTGTTGCGGGCGGAAAGCCTGAAGGGGCCATTCGCGCTCAACGGGGATTTACTCTGGCAGGGGCATAAGCTTGATGTTTCCTTAGCGGCAGGCAAAATGGAAGGGAATGAGCAAAATTATCCCGTTCAGTTAAAAACCTCCGTCCCTGATTTGGGGATCAAAGCCGATTATTCGGGAGTTATTTCAACCGCTGCGCCTATGAAGGCAGAAGGGGACATTACCTTTGCGGCGGATGATCTGGCCGCAACTCTTGCGGTGGTGAATGGACAGAGTGTGACCTTGCCCGAAGGAATTGGCGGGGCGGTGTCCTTACAGTCTGGACTCCGTTATCAAGGAGAGCAAACCGAATTGTCCGGTCTAAAATTCGGGTTGGGGGATTTATCCTTTCAAGGTGATGTGAAATCTTTGGCCGCAGGCGGGTTTGAAGTAAACCTGAAAGAAGAAAAAGAGACGAGAGAAAAATCAGGATCGCTTAAATCCATTTTGTCTGGTTTGGTTGTGAAGGGGCGAGGCAAGCTCAGCGGGTCAGTGGTTAATATTGATCAAAGCGCATTGCGCGTTATGGGGCAAGATGTGGCACTATCTGGCCACTACGATCTTGAGAAAAAATCTTTTGATATGAAGGCCAAGGTTGAAACCGATAATGCCGATGCTTTGCTGGCGGATTACGCGCCGGATGTAAAATTTCCAAAGAAAATCGGGGCGGCTTCGATCGAAGGATCTGTGAAAGGAACTTCCGATAAGGTTTCTTATGACGGCACAATTGAGGCTTTGCAATTTTCTCTAGGGGCGGCAGGTAGCACGGCGTTGCCGATGGAAAAGGGCAAGACAAATACCCTCAAGTTTAGCGTCAAACATCCAAAGTTTGTTGAAGCCGTTCGGGTTTTTCAGCCTGAATTTGAAGCTCCTTTGAAATCAATGAATGGAGGTCTTGATCTCAAGGCCGATCTGTCCTTTGGAGACAAAAAAGTTGAACTGAAAAACATGGCGGCCAATCTCGGAGGAACCAGTGTTTCAGGAGATATTTCTGTCGCAACAGGCAGCGAGAAATCTTCTGTAACGGGGGCTCTTACTTTCGGAGATTTAGTTTTTCCTGAAACGTCCTCGGGGAAAGCGGCGGCGGCGGATTCGTCTGCGTCTTCCTCTCCTACTCCTGCTAGCAATACCAGCAATAAAGGGAGGTGGTCACGGGATCCAATCAACGTGGAATGGATGAAATCGTTTGATGCGGACCTAACAATCAAGGCCCGCAGCATTACGCAGAACCTTTGGAAAATTGCTAACGCCAATCTTGCCTTTGATTTGAAAAGCGGTGTGCTCAAAGTTCGGGACCTCAGCGCGGGAATGTTCGGTGGTCAGGTGAGCATGAACGGCAAAATCGATTCTGCTGCCTCGCCTTTGTCCGTGAACTGGTCTGTGAAAGCCAGCGATGTCGATGCTAGACAATTGCAATCGGCCCTAACCAGTAAGAATGCCGATACGCTCAGCGGAGTAATTTCCAGTTTTAACGTGGATGTTGCGGCATCGGGTTCTTCCGTTTCTGATCTTGTCCAATCGCTTGGAGGCAAGGGTGATCTTGGCGGAAAGAACATCGTTGTCAAAGGTGTTGATGCCGCTCAATTGGCGATGACGGCCAAAGGAAGCTTCAAGCCGTTGGAAAGAGCAGGAAGTTTATTCGGATCATTCAAAGATGGGCAAACTGAGTTTACCCAAATGGAAGCTGTCTTTCCCATTGAAAAGGGAATTGTCAATTTTACAACGCTCAAGCTGGATGGTCCGAAAGCGACAATCAATAGCACCGGACAGGTCAATCTTCCGGCGTGGACGATTGATTTGAAAAACTCCATGACGGTCAAAGATACGGATATTCCACCATTCGATTTCACCATCAAGGGACCGCTTGATAATCCGGCGCAAGCAGGGGGCGGCGTGATTGAAAATTATCTGCGGGGCCGTCTTGAGAAAAAGGTCAACAAGCTGATTGAAAAAGAACTTGGCAAATTATTGGGAGAGAAAATTGCTCCTGCACAACAGCCTGCACCTGTTGATCCTTCTCTTGAAGCTCCAGTTGTCCCTGCTCCAGAGGGAGTTGTTCCGCCAGCACC
>CAYZAR010000235.1:0-2437 GCA_964476455.1 uncultured Micavibrio sp. | reverse complement strand
GAGGCAAAGCCTCACAAGATTCTGGATCCCGTTTGTGCCAGCGTTTCCCTAAAGAAACGCGCCAACGGGAGGACGGACAGGTTAGCCTAGCAAAAATCAGGCCAAAAAAAGCCCCGGATTGCTCCGGGGCTAAGTTCTACCTCATCAGGAGAGAATCCTGAAACTTGTGACAGGCTAGGCTGTTTTTCCTTCATCAGCTTTTTCATCGCTCGTTCTGGCTACACCAGTGCTGAGAAAGCTCCCAAAGCGTTTTTCGAATTTCGACAATTGGCCTTTTTCTGTAATTTTTGTAACGCCGCCTTTCCACGCTGGGTGAGACAGGCAGTCAATGTCAAGTTTCATGACATCGCCAGCCTTTCCCCATGTGGTGCGGGTTTTGTATTCGGTCTTATCGGTCATCACGATGGTAACTTCGTGGTAATCTGGGTGAATTTTGGCTTTCATAACCATATACTCCTGAATCTTTTTTCTTGAGCAAGCCTTATAGCAGGGCAGGGGGCTAAAAGGCAAGCAGTTATTTCAACTTTTTTTGTTAGTAAAAACAATAGGTTAAGATGCTTTCGCTTGCGATTTTCCCGCGCAGCGCAAATCGGCGCAGGCTTCGGTCAGTCGCTCTACCATGCCTTTCTCGCCCGCCCGTAGCCATGTGCGAGGATCGTACTCCTTTTTATAGGGTTTTCCGTTCTCTGGATCGATCTGGTAGGCGAAGGCATTTGGGCTCGCCTTGACGAAATCTCCCACTGGTTTGGCGAAGGCAAACTGGGTGTCGGTATCAATGTTCATTTTGAAAACACCATAGCCAAGGGCTTCGAGAATTTGACCTTTGTCCGAACCTGACCCGCCGTGGAAAACAAGATCAAGTGGATTTTCGCCAAGGCCTTTTTCTTTCTGAACCAAGACTTGAGAATTTTTCAAAATTTCAGGGCGCAGTTTCACATTGCCCGGGGCATAAACGCCGTGGACATTTCCAAACGAAGCCGCAACTGAAAAATTGCCAATCGGGGAGAGCGCGTTATAGGCTTTGAGAACATCTTCGGGCTGGGTGTAAAGGCGGGCATTGTCAATGTCATCGGACCCTACACCATCTTCTTCCCCGCCTGTGCAACCCAGTTCAATTTCAATGCTCATATCAATGGCGGACATCCTTTTTAGGAGACGGGCGCATTCGGCAATATTTTCATCCAAGGGTTCTTCAGAAAGATCAACCATATGCGAGGTGAATAATGGGCGGCCATGAAGTTTGAAGTACTCTTCTCCATGACTCAACATGGCCTCAACCCACGGCACTAATTTTTTATTGGCGTGGTCTGTGTGCAGAACAACGCAGACCCCATAATGTTTTGCCAAGAGGTGGACGTGATGTGCGGCGGCAACGGCTCCCATGACCTTGGCTTGGAAACTGTCTGGGAATCCCTTGCCTGCATAAAACTCCGCTCCACCATTCGAAAGCTGAATGATAATGTCGGATTTATTTTTGGCGGCGGCTTCCAGAACGGCATTGACGGAGTTGGTACCAATCACGTTCACGGCAGGCAGAGCATACCCGCCTTCTTTACAGGCTTTGACGAGAGAGAGATAATTTTTTCCGGTCACAACACCAGCAGGGAGGGAGGACGACGACGACATCAATCAAATTCCTTTACGAGGGGGGGCGAAAACAAAAGCCAGCATAAGGACTGCTGGCTTTCGAGGCAATAGGAGCTAGGCAGAAAAACTACCTCGGCGCAGAAATTTCTGGCCCTCTTTCTGCAGAACGGTCCCTAGATGCCGCACGGAAATCAGAGGTCACAACAGCCGGACCAGCAAAAGAAACAGCCAGAAGCCTCGCGAGTTCGCATGATGCAGCGTCTGTCACTCCGTAGATCGTAGGCTTACCCATCTGATCCTGCCTTTGTTATCAAACCTTGTTCTATCAAACTATCCAACGCCCGAGCGTTGGTTGTCGTGGGGCCGTCGTAAGAGCGGGCAAAAAGCTCATGCTTTGACGGGGCCCCAAGATCGGCCGCCGTGGCGAGCAACTTGGCATCGCGAAAACTCGGCTTCTGATCTTTGAATATTGTTATAAGCCCTTCGAGGAAATCTTGCAACTTTTTATGAGAAGAATCGAAGTAATCTAGAGCTAAATCCAAGTTTTTCTTGGAATATCCACAAGTTAGCATGTGGATAACCCTCCCATCCTGCTGTCCTTGTTGTCGGTTAAGGCAGCCGTGGTCGGTCAGCCACTCAATATCGCGGTTTAGCGCGGATTTATGGAGTTTCAGGCGATCCATGACCTCGGTCTGGGTTGTTCCCGGGTGTTGGTCAATATCCACCAAAATTGTGGCGCGCCGGAGCGTACAACTTGGGTCACCCCCCAGTGCATCCATCAAATGGTCCAAAACTAGCCCCATCTGCTGAATATGGCTGGCACTGGCCTGGTTATGCGCGGTTTTTAGCC
>CAYZAR010000234.1:0-2456 GCA_964476455.1 uncultured Micavibrio sp. | reverse complement strand
GTATTTACATGAGCGTTCTGCAACGGGAGCGGCGAGGAGAGTATTTGGGGGCTACCATCCAAGTCATTCCCCATATTACAGATGAAATTAAATCCTTTATCTCAGAGAAAGAGGGGAGTGCCGATTTTGTTTTGGTTGAAACGGGTGGAACTGTTGGTGATATTGAAGCTACCCCTTATCTGGAGGCAATTCGTCAATTCAGCAACGAAGTCGGGCATGACAAGGCCATTTTTATTCATGTAACATGGCTTCCTTATATCCCAGCGGCGGGAGAACTGAAAACCAAGCCAACTCAGCACTCGGTCAAGGAATTGATGAGCGCAGGAATTCGTCCGAATATCCTTTTATGTCGGGCAGATCGTCCGATTGAGGAAGACGAACTGAGAAAAATTGGACTGTTCTGCAATATTCCGGCCCAGCGTGTTATCCCAGCTCTTGATGTTAAATCTATTTATGAAGTTCCTTTGACCTATCATAGGGAAGGGTTGGATACGCAAGTTCTCGATTGCTTTGGTCTGCCTTCGGACAAAAAGCCGGATCTTGGGAAATGGGTTGAGATCGTAGATCGAATTCGGCATCCAGAAAGCACCGTCAAAATCGCGGTTGTTGGTAAGTACACCAATCTGACCGATAGCTATAAGTCCCTGAACGAAGCCCTCATTCATGGGGGAATTGCCAATCGGGTCAAGGTCGATCTCAAATTTATCGAGTCCGAAATTTTTGAGGAGGAGGGGCATATTCATGAGTTGGAGGATGTCCATGCTATTCTTGTTCCGGGAGGTTTTGGTCAACGGGGAACCGAAGGAAAAATAAAGGCCGTTCAGTTTGCGCGGGTACGAAAAATCCCCTATTTTGGGATCTGCTTCGGAATGCAAATGGCGGTTATCGAGGGTACGCGTAATTTGTTGGGGCTTAAGGAAGCCAATTCAACGGAGTTTGGCCCTTGTTCTGAACCTGTTGTGGGATTGATGACTGAGTGGGTCAAAGGTAACGAATTGGTTGACCGTAGCGCAAATAAAGACATGGGGGGGACTATGCGCCTAGGGGCTTATAAAGCCGCGCTCAAAAAAGGGTCCCGTGTTGCTGAAATTTACGGTACGCCTGAAATCAGCGAACGCCACCGTCATCGCTATGAAGTCAATATGGACTATAAAGACAGGTTAGAAGGCAAAGGATTGCTGTTTAGCGGGTTGTCTCCCGATGGTCAGCTTCCAGAAATCGTTGAAATTCCAGATCACCCGTGGTTTGTCGGTGTTCAATTTCACCCTGAGCTGAAATCCAAGCCCTTTGCGCCCCACCCGCTGTTCGTGTCTTTTATCAAGGCAGCGTTAGAGAAAAGCCGCTTGGTTTAGCTTCATTCACAAAAAAGTAGACATAACAACAAAACTGTGTCAGAAGATACACCAGAGAGATTGTTTGGTGTATTATAAATTGACTGCGTAGGAACAAAAACGATGAGTGAAGGCAAAAACAACGGGGCAGAAAGTTTTGAAACAGGTAGAGAAAACTCTCCTGTCTTGACGGTGATGGTTGCTCTCCTTCTTGCGGCTCACTTTGCGCGAGTGTCTCTTCCTGATGTGGATACGTCAACACTTTCGTTAAGGTTGCCACCAGCAATTGGGAGAACCTCCTTTCCTATTCCATTTACGTTCCGATAAAGATTTTCACAAAAATCACGTTGCTCTTTGTGGAGGAGGGGGGTAAAAACCAGCCATGAAGACAGTGCATATCGCGACGTTTGACGTCAACAATTCTTCCCCCTTCTTCTTGATGGCTGGGCCATGTGTCCTAGAAAGCCGAGACCATGCCTACCAGATGTGTGGAGCTTTGAAAGAAATAACCCATCGGCTGGGGATTCATTTTGTTTACAAATCCTCTTTTGACAAAGCCAACCGGACCAGCGTAAGCGGTGTGCGTTCGGGTGTGTCTTTTGATGAGGCTCTCCAAATTTTCAAAGACTTGCGCCATGATTTTGGTGTTCCGCTGGTTACAGATGTTCACACAGCGGAGCAGTGTGCTGTGGTGGCTGATGCTGTGGACATTCTTCAAATTCCTGCCTTTTTGTGTCGCCAGACTGATTTATTATTGGCTGCAGGACAAACTGGAAAAGTTATCAATGTCAAAAAGGGACAATTTCTTGCGCCATGGGACATGAAAAATGTAGCGGCTAAAATTGCCTCTACGGGAAATGAAAATATTCTCCTTTGTGAAAGGGGAGTCAGTTTTGGATACAACACCTTGGTGTCTGATATGCGGTCCTTGCCGATTATGGCTCAAACGGGTTATCCGGTTATTTTTGATGCAACTCATTCGGTTCAACAACCTGGCGGGCAGGGGGGCAGTTCTGGCGGAGACCGAACGATGGTTCCCGTTTTGGCGCGGGCTGCTGTTGCCGTGGGGGTTGCGGGCGTGTTCATGGAGGTTCACCAAGACCCTGACCGCGCACCCTCCGATGG
>CAYZAR010000233.1:0-2475 GCA_964476455.1 uncultured Micavibrio sp. | reverse complement strand
CTTCTGCTGCAGCGGCCGTGGCTTGGGCCACCACGCCTGGGGCGGTGGCAAGGTGGTTGGCCATCGTCTCGGTGGCCTCCACCGGCACGCAGGGTCCGCCGATGGCGATCGCCGCGGCCAGCTGGGCTTGGGCCTGGGCCAAGGCCTCCGCCTCGGGTTGCCCCGAGGTCGCCACCGCCTCCTGGGCCCCACCTTCGGTCCGGCTGTCTTGGGCGGGCGCTTCGGGCCCGGCCTGAGCTTCCTGGGTGGGGGGAGGGGTTTCTTCACGCGGGGGCGGAGGCGTTTCTTCTTGCGGGTCGGGGGTGGATGCTGAGGGGGGAGAGATTTCTTCTTGTGCCGCCATTGCTTTGGGCAGAGTAATTGTTCCCTCTGAGACAGGAGGCACAGGAAGGGGAGGCACAACAAAACTCATCCCTCCAACGGCTAGAGAAAAAACAAAAATCAATCCGCCAATAGTAATCCCAAACACTTTCGGCGAAAGAACTCCGCCGGAAGTCGTGGGTAATTCAAAATCGGCAGATTTCTTTCCAAATCCCAACACGGGCTATTCTTTCTGTTTCTTAATCAGGATGAGGCCATGAAGAAGATCCTTTGCTCGTGCCAATTGGTAATCTTGCTCGGCGGCTTTGGCTTCTCTTTCTTGGCGTGTTTCGTTTTTGGAAGATTTATCGTCCTTTTCTTTAGGATCAGGTTTTTCTTCTTCTATTTTTGCAGGTTCAGGTTTTTTGGCATCTTCTCCGTCCGGATTGGAAATAGCCCCTTTCAGATCAGACTCATGAATCCGCTCGTCATCAATTTTTTCAACTTTGGCGGGTTCAACCAGAATATCGGGCTCAATCCCTTTGGCTTGGATAGAGCGTCCAGACGGGGTGAAATACCGAGCTGTGGTTAGGCGCATAGCCCCTTGTCCGGGTAGAGGAATAACAGTTTGTACAGAGCCCTTGCCGAATGACTTGGTCCCCATGAGAACGGCGCGGCGATGGTCTTGGAGTGCGCCCGAGACAATTTCAGAAGCGGAGGCCGACCCGCCATTAATCAGGACAACGACCGGAAGTCCTTCGGCCAAATCACCAGATGTTGCATTGTCGCGTTTAATATCGTCTTCGCTACGGCCACGGGTCGAGACAATCTCTCCACGGTCGAGAAATGCGTCTGAAACAGCAATCGCTTGATCCAACAATCCGCCCGGGTTATTGCGCAGGTCAAGGATGTAACCCGAAAGTTTGCTACCGGCTTCTTTTTTGATTGTTTCAAAGGCCTTTTTAAGCCCTTCTTCCGTGTTATCGCTGAAGGTTGTGATACGAATATAACCAATGTCTTCCCCTTCAAGACGGGAGCGGACCGATTGAATCCGGATAATATCGCGCTTCACCTTGATGAACATGGGGGCATCTTTTCCTTCGCGGCGAACAGCGAGTTCAATAGTTGTGCCAACTTTTCCACGCATGGTATCCACGGCTTCGCTTAGGCTCATTCCTTGGACAGGTTTGCGATCAAGATGAGTAATCAAATCACCCGGTTTGATTCCAGCTTTGGCGGCAGGCGTGTCATCAATGGGGGATACAACTTTGACCACGCCGTCCTCCATCGTGACTTCGATTCCAAGTCCCCCAAATTCTCCTTTGGTTTGTACCCGCATTTCATCGAATTCTTTAGCGGTCATGAAATCAGAGTGAGGGTCCAAATTGGTCAGCATCCCTTTGACAGCGTGTTCAATCAATTGCTGGTCTGTGACCGGATCGACATACTGGGCGCGAACACGCTCAAAGACCTCACCAAACAAATTTAACTGACGGTAAGTGTCCTCTGGCGTTTGTTTCACTTCTGCCGCTTTGGCTTTTTTAGCTTCTTCAGATTCCGGAGCTTTGGTTTCTTGCGCAAAGACAGGAGAAGACAGAATAGTCACGGTCAGGAAAAGGGAAAAAAGAAAGCGGGTCATATTGTAAAGCACTCCAGAATCGGTTGCGTGAAAGTTATGATAGTTTTTTAGTTAGTCTTGTTTTAAGAAATAGGTCATCCACCAAGGTCGGCAAGTTTGCGGGCAGGATTAATAGGTTGTCCTTCAAATCGCAGCTCGTAGTAGAGGCGAGGCTTTTCTGCATTTGTTGAAGAAGACAATCGTCCAATCGGTTCGCCCGCATCCACGCTTTGCCCTACGAATGTATCAATTTTCCCCAAACCTGCAATAAGGCTGTGATTTTTGTTCTTTTGTTCGAGCAGGATAATGCTTCCATAGGTCTTGAATGGGCCGGCATAACGGACAATGCCCCCCATGGGGGCAACGACAACGGCTCCGCTGCGCGACTCAAATTTAATCCCCTGGCAGGTGGCTCCGATTTCATCCTTTTCTCCGTAACGGGTTTTTATGATTCCGGAAATAGGCGGCTGGGCCGAGCCAAGAGCAGGCAAGCTAGCAGCTAGAGCTCGTTCGTCCACATCATCATCCGGCGTTGCTTCTTTTTTGTTGCTCGCAGC
>CAYZAR010000232.1:0-2543 GCA_964476455.1 uncultured Micavibrio sp. | reverse complement strand
ACATACAAGACCTCTCCATTTCCTCCCAGCATCCGGTACACCCCGGGCGCATCAGGCAACACCTCGACATACCGCCGAATGACGGCAGCCCCTCTTTCCAAAGATGTCTCGACTGACCCTGAACTCATATTTTTATATTCCATGAAACGCGAGCGTCTCCAAGCCCAAAGCAAAAACTGAAGAAAATCATTTGTTAACCTTTTTAATATTTGTTAATATGGTTGTTAATAAAGTTTAATCAGGCCAACGGGTTTCAAGGGGAGATTACCGATATGAGAGTTTTACTTGTTGAAGATGACAGCTCAACCGCCAAAAGCATTGAGATGATCCTCAAATCTGAGGGCTATATGGTGGAAAGCACCGACCTCGGCGAAGATGCGTACGAACTGGGTAAATTCTACGAATACGACATTATCGTTCTCGACCTTATGCTGCCCGATATGCACGGCTATGACGTTCTGAAGAAGCTCCGTGCAGAGAAGATTGGTATTCCTATCCTGATTCTTTCTGGCCTTGCGGAACTGGATAACAAAATCAAAGGCCTTGGCTTCGGGGCAGATGATTACCTGACCAAACCCTTCGAGAAAGCCGAACTGATTGCGCGGATTAAGGCCATTGTCCGCCGCTCTCAGGGTCACGCCCAAAGCCAAATCAAAATTGGGCGAGTGACGGTTAACCTCGATTCTCGGACCGTGGATGTGGACGGCAAACCCGTTCATCTGACGGGCAAGGAGTACGGAATCCTTGAGCTTTTGGCCTTGCGCAAAGGAACCACGCTCACCAAAGAAATGTTCCTCAACCATTTATATGGCGGGATGGACGAACCAGAAGTCAAAATCATTGACGTTTTTATCTGCAAGTTGCGCAAGAAACTGGAACAAGCCTCTGACGGGGAGAACTACATTGAAACCGTCTGGGGACGTGGCTATGTCCTGCGCGAACCTTCTCAGGCAGAAAAAGTCAAAGCCGCCAACGCATAGGGGCTGTCTATTCCCCGCAAAGAGAATCTTCTCCCCAAAACGCCCCGTGATTTTATCGGGGCGTTTGTTTTTGTGCCTCAAAAAGGGAGAGATGATTCTCCCCCTCATGGAGAGAGAAAAAATAACTCACGCAGCTTCGCTGCACGCCATAAAGTTCACCAATATAAATTGACATAATATTAAAAACTGGGATATCCTTAGGCAGAAAGGGTTTAAGCTCAAATTGGTTTACACTTACGAAACTGCCTTAGCCGAAATAACAAGAGAACTAGGTATAGAATATCTGGACGTACGAGTATGTACAAATGCTACCGCAGCAAAAAACCAAGAACACATGGTAGACGAGTGCCCCTCTCCTAGCCTTAAAGAAAGGCTGCGCCATCGATTCCAAAAATATCGAAGTGAAGAAGGTTACGGCGGAGTAACTGGATTTGGCTTCGCAGACCAGCAGAGTCGGGCGGCGGTGATATACTTGAATACTGATAGGCTAGCTCTTTTAGCCCAAGATAACGCAACGGAAAGTTTTCTTATAGGACATGAACTTTCCCATATTTTTCGACAACTCTCCGTTTCCCCCACACAACTTGAAGAAGCATACCCATCACTTCTAAGCGAAAGCCCAAATGTCTATGAGTTTCCGAACACACTAGAAGAAACCCGCGCTGATTTATTTGGTTGGTTTTTTGAGCTCACCATAGGAAACAATATGACTAGGGAACAAATTCAGGAAATGCATTGCAACTCTTCTTCAGACGCATACGCAGCTAGAGTTCTGGCAAGAGAAACTGAAGAAATCATTCAAAAAATTGCAAGTCAAGTTTCTAAGGGAACGGCTAGTTTCACTGCCGCTTTCATCGAAATATCTGAGGTCGTTTTTGCGCACGCAGAAGAGTTAGAGGAGTGGTACAAGTTTCATAGGACCTATTTCAGCACCGACCCTAGGGAAAGAGATACGATGTCGTACCAAGCTGGTCATATAGACAACTTATTGCATCTTTATCCAAACTTTAACCCTGATGACTTAGAACCTGTTAGTTTGTTTAGGCCAAACCCATTTTATCCAAAAACAGAAGATCATTTAAGACTACAAAATAATTTTTTTCAGGCCGCACTAGACCAAGCCATCAGAGACAATTCGGCCAGTCCTTTTTTTGAGTTTGCTAAGATACAAAATCTGGATATTCTGCTAAACTTAAACCTGACTGGTTGGTGCGCTGATCGATTAGTTAGGGCGGCTGAACTCTGGAATAAGACAAATGGTAATGTCGAAAAAGTTACGAGAATGCCTGACAATTCAACCGGCCTAGTTGAAAAACTTCAATCTTCCATTTTTGACGCAGATAAAGATCATGAGTTATTCTTTAGCGTCGGATTTGAACCTCAACATATACGCTACGGAGTGATGCGCAATCACTTCCTAGCTGCCTGCAATCCAAGTGATTTATTGCACGGCATATGTAGTTCATTACCAGATGAAATGCCAGAAGATGTGGAAAGGCGGTTACTGGAAACGAAATCATACATCATCCAATAACCTCAAAAATTCGCCTAATTTCTCAGCTT
>CAYZAR010000231.1:0-2545 GCA_964476455.1 uncultured Micavibrio sp. | reverse complement strand
GTCTCCAGCAAACTGACCCTTCGCCCTGACACCTTGTAGATACACAAAAGGTCATCGGTCAGTAAAAGAGCGCAACGACTAGACGATAGAAAGGGAATGACAACACCTGACATGACGCGCTCTTACGTTTCAATATTTTCAAAGCTTGAGTAGATAGGGCCAAAGACCGCAACAGCAATCCAGAGGATCATACCACCAAGAAGAGCGGTTAGCATAGGCTCAATCATCGTGATAAGGGCCTGAATCGACTCATCAACGTCTTTTGTATAAAAATCCGAAACCTGCTGAAGAACAGGAGTTAGATTTCCCGATTCCTCACCAATTTTCAACATTCTAACAACCATACTTGGGAACTCGCCAGATGCATTAAAAGCCTGAGAAAGGGGGGCCCCCGCCTCCACCTGAGCCTGAACCGCATCCAACGCCTCAACCAAAGCAAGATTTCCAACAGTCAGCCGCGCCGATGCCAAACAGCCAATCACGTCAATACCGCTTGAAAACAAAGCCCCGAAAGTTTGGCAGTATCTTGCCACATTAATTTTCCGAATCAGTGGACCCGCGATGGGAAAGTCAAGGAACACAGCATCCATACGGTACGCAAATTCGTCAGAATTTTTTCGAATTAGTTTGTAAATAACAAACAAACCCACTGGTGTGGAAAGAACCGCCCACCACCACTCCTGAAAGAATTCAGATGTTGCCATCAAGGCTGTGGTGTAAAAGGGAAGCTCTTGCCCCAAATTCTTGATAAAACCAACAATCTGAGGAACAACATGCCCCATCATTACGACAATTGTTAAAAGGACAACCGCTAACAAAATCATAGGATAGCGAGTTGCCTTCCTGATTTTCGACTGCATATCATCAACCCATTTAAGGTATTTGATAAGCTGAGTATAAGATTTCTGCAAATCCCCCGTATCTTCCCCCGCCTTAATCAGAGAAATATAGAGGTTTCCAAATATTTTTGGATAATTAGCAAGCGCCTCTGACAAAGAACTCCCATCAGATACGTTCCGGTGTACATCCGTCATCATATCTTTAAGGGACTGATTTTCTGTCGAATCCCGAATATCCGCCAAAGCATCCAACATCGGAACCCCAGCCGCATAAAGCTGTTCAAGGTGCATAAACAGCTGAATCATGTCGCGGACTTTGATTCGCGGACGAAAAAGCCCAATTCCTCCAGCTTTTTTGCTAACCGGAGAACAACTAACCAACTCCATCCCAGCGGTTTGCAGCTGGTTATAGAGGTCAACCTCACCCGCAGCAGAAATAACCCCTCGAATGGGGCGTCCCTTGGCGTTATAGGCTTTATATTTATAGCGTTCGATGGCTAAGCCTCCAGAAATACAGAATCAAACCGCAGAGGCCGACTAGTCCTTGTGAACGTTGACCGCCTTCCTCAACTCGTCAAGGCTGGTTAAGCCTTCTAGAATTTTGAGGATACCATCATCTTTCATACTTTTGAATCCCTTTTGTTTGGCAACGGCCTTCATCTCTGATTTTGTTCCACTGCGGGCAATCACATCATCAAGGTCTTCGTCAAGTAACAAAATTTCAGCAACCGCCACGCGGCCTTTATATCCTTGGCCTGAACAGGCGGAACACCCCCCCTGCCGAGCAGCGTAAATCGTCGGCGGAGATGCAGGATTTACCCCCAGAATTTCGCATTCCTCTCGACTTGGAGCGTGTTCCTCTTTGCAGAGAGGGCAAAGACGACGGACCAACCTCTGTGCAAAAACCGCAATAATAGCTCCAGCAATCATCCCGGGCTTGAGTCCTAAATCAACCAAACGCGGAATCGCCCCGAAAGAATCGTTGGTGTGCAAAGTAGTATAAACTTGGTGACCCGTCATAGCGGCTTTGAGGGCCATCTCGCCAGTCGTTCCATCCCGAATTTCCCCAATAAAAATAATATCAGGGTCTTGTCGCAGCATGGCCCTGATCCCCTCTGCAAAGCCGAGAACCCCATCACGGACCGCTGTTTGGCGAATCATTGGCAGAGAATACTCAACAGGGTCTTCAAGAGTTTGAATATTCACTTCGACTTTGTTGATCTCGTTAATCATGGAGTACAAGGACGTACTTTTCCCACTTCCCGTTGGGCCTGTTACAATGATAATACCTTCTGGTTGGCTTTGCGCTTTGCGAATTCGTTCCAGATTCTCAGGGCTAAATCCAAGCTTTTCCAATGGCTTAATACTAGCACTCTTATCTAACACACGAAGAACAATATTCTCTCCGAAAACCGTGGGAAGTGTCGAAACACGAAAATCCGCCTCTCGGTCCCCGATGCTAAGGTTAAACCGTCCATCTTGAGCCGAGAGTTTATCAGCAATGTTCATATTAGACAGAATCTTTATCCGCTGAGAAATCCCACTCCATAGTTTTTTATGGAGAATCTGGGCGGTAAAAAGGACACCATCCAACCGATAGCGTAGCCGGACAAAATTTTCCTCTGGTTCAAAGTGCAAGTCAGAAACGCCTGTTTTCACAGCTTCCGACATCAGGGCATTAACTAAGCGAACAACCGGATGCGCAT
>CAYZAR010000230.1:0-2572 GCA_964476455.1 uncultured Micavibrio sp. | reverse complement strand
AAGCAAGCCCCATCGCCCGCAGGGCTTTTACCTCATGAGCAAAACCAAAAGTGCGGGCATCAGAAACTTGGGTCAAAAATTCGCCAGAGAGCATATCAATTTCACAAAACTGACGGCCAATCACCGGATGAGAAAATTCAATCTCGGCAGAAAAACGTGAGCCAACTGCCGGTTTCAAGGTCACTTGTTTGTCCCCGTCAACCAACGTCACCTCACGCAAAATTTTCAGGGCGCGGCGCGGCGAGGCTTGCGTTTTCAAGCCTACTTTGAGAATGGCCTCCACAAACGGTTCGGAACTTCCATCCATAATGGGAACTTCAGGACCATCCAACTCAATGATCGCATTGTCAACACCGCACGCAGACAAGGCCGCCATCAGGTGTTCAATTGTGGCTACAGTCACGCCGGATTCATTCCCGATGACGGTACACAAACGGGTATCAACAACACAATCCCAACGAGCGGGGACAACATGGTTGCGATCACTCACATCCGTTCTTACAAAGCTAATCCCTTCGCGGGCCTGTGCAGGCAATATCCGCAAAGACGTCTCCGCCCCCGAATGAAGGCCTACACCAGAGAGGAGAACAGGGGAAAGAACAGTGTGTTGCATGACAGCTATCGACTCAAAAAATTTCGGATTCACCCAAGCCTGACCATACAAGGCCAAGCCCAGGGGAACAATTCACGCTGCGCTACGCTCTGTTACAAACCTAAATGTTTGATATATAAGCGAAAATAATCTTAGGAGGGATTATGCCGCCTTGTTTTCGTTTGTCTCTTTGGCGCGGACAAATTCATAGACAAAAATGGTGGTAAAGAGCTCATCGGGCAGAAAGCCGAATTTCACAAAACGAAGGACCGTACGAGCCAAGCGCACGAGGGGAAATTTGCTAACGCCTTGCTTGTTCTCAACATAGTATTTGTTGAGCTTGAGCCCAGCTCGCCTACCAATCTCAAGGGCATGAGTCGGGCAAACATAGAACATATGCTCCAGATTCGATTTATCTGTTCCGTTTTTAATCATCCCCCAGATATAGCTATAGCAATAAGGGTTTGGGGTCCGTGCAATGATTCTTCCACCCTGTTTGAGGTGCCGCGCTGCAAACTTCAAAAGATTGACAGGGCTATCAACGTGTTCAATCACATCGCCGACATGAACAACATCATAGCGTTCCCCAAGATCCGTTTCCGATGTTGCATCACATAGACGCACATCATATCCCTCGCTTTTGAGACGGGTAACAAGATCTTCGATAATATCAACCCCCGTGACATGAGCCGCGCAGTTTTTAATCATGCGGTGCTTCCATTTCGGGGAATCCATCCGCTCTTGCGTATGCTCACAAATACCAATATCCAGTACGGTTTTTCCGGCAACGCTATCCATCAAAAATCCTTCGTAATCATCATAGCCAATATGATGAAAATTTTTTGGCAATGGCGTTCTTGCCGCTAAAAGATAATCAATCACATCTGCGCGGACCGCTTCGTCTAGCGGGTCATGTGTGCGTTTTGTCCAGTCCATTTCAAACCTCTTGTGATCTTCTTATTTTCTTGGGACACCCTGACAGAAGCCCGTCAAAAAATCAAGTTTCCCCCAAAAAACAACCCTCTTTCCCTTAAAGGGAAAGAGGGGAAAGATGTCTTGTAGAATTGTCTCGAACTAGCTCGTTTGGCGGCGCAAGAAAGCTGGAATATCAAGCTCTTCCTGTTCTCCTTGCCGAGCCGGAGCCGCGGGAGCGTCAATATTCAGACGACCTTGAGCAGGATTTTGATACCCCCCACGTTGAGGAGCACGCAAAGCTGCAGAGTCCGAAGCTGGCATCTGAGGTGTAGCCCTTTCAGCAAGAGGCGCGGGCGTATAGACTTCCTCAACTGGTTCGGCACGACGATATTGTCCAGTAATCCGCTCAAACAAAGTTGGCCCCTTTTTCTTAACAACTGGAGCCGCCGCAGGCTGAGGTGGTTGTTGATATACAGGAGCCTCATAGTGAGGAGAAGGTGAAGTAGCCGCCGGAGCAGGTTGAGGTTGGTACGCCGGAACTGCAGGACGGAAAGATGTTTCCACCTGAACAGGTTGAGGATGATATCCGGCCCCCGCTTCCATAGGTTGTGGGGGAATATATGCCCCACCAACACGTGCACCGCGTGGAGCCATTTCACCAGCAGAGGACGCAACAGCAACAGGCTCACTCACAAACTCAGGAGCTGCGGCGAATGAAGGGGCTGAAACAACTTCTTCGTATTTGTGAGCCGAAACAGCCGCAGCTTGCGCATAAGACGGTGCATAGGTTCTGGCTGCAGCCTGTTGTTGAGCAGGATATTTCGGAGCTTCTGCAGCGACTGGATAGGCCACTGGACGAGAAGGAGCCGAGTCAACCTCAGCTTGGCGAGCTTCCAAACGAGACTTAGGACGCTCGACAACAAACCCACCTGCGCCCGCTTTCGTTTTTTTCTCGGCAGCCACAGCAGCAGCATCAATTCCAGTTGCCACCACAGAAACACGCATCGTCCCTTCCATACTTTCATCAAAGGTCGAACCAAAGATGATATTCGCATTGGGGTCAAC
>CAYZAR010000229.1:0-2579 GCA_964476455.1 uncultured Micavibrio sp. | reverse complement strand
CATCCGGCCCAGCCCTTTGCCCAGTTTTCAAACACGGACCATTATGCTTAGCCACTCCTTCCAATGTTTCCCATGTCAGGTTAAGACCATTCCACAACGGATATTTCTGTTCCAAGGTGGTAAGGATTCGCAAAGATTGGTCGTTGTGACTAAACCCGCCCAAACCTTCCATACATTTCTTGAGAGCCTCTTCTCCCATATGGGCAAAAGGGGTATGCCCCAAATCATGAGCCAGAGCAACGCCCTCGGCCAGATCTTCATTGACCATCATAGCCCGCGCCAAGGTTCTGGCAATTTGTGAAACCTCAATCGTGTGGGAGAGTCTGGTCCGGTAATGATCTCCCTCGTGATAGACAAACACCTGCGTTTTGTACTTCAAGCGGCGGAAAGCCGAAGTGTGAATAATTCGATCTCGGTCTCGCTGAAAAGCTGTTCGGTATTGGCTTTCCGGCTCTTCAACCAAACGTCCCCGCGTCTGGTCAGGACGGCAGGCAAAAGAGGCGAGTGGCAAAGCGCAATAATTATAAGCAGGAAGGTCTTGTGACATAGAGGCAGCATAGCGACTCTGGAAAAGATGAGCAATCCATCCTCTCATAAAAAATTGAAGTGGATTTTTTCACAAATAAAGCAATATTAGCAATATGACAGACCAGACTATCACCTTGACCCGTGCCGCCTTTGCCCGCATTGAAGAAATGCGCGAAAACAAAGGATCTTCTCAGCTCCGGCTGCGTATTGCTGTTGAAGGAGGAGGTTGTTCTGGGTTTCAATATATCTTCTCATGGGATGACACCCAAGCCGAAGGTGATCGAGTTTTCGACGATGCCATAATAACAGACTCCGTTTCACTTCCCTTTTTGCTTGGCTCAACGCTTGATTATACAGCCACCTTAATGGGTGAAAAGTTCCATATAACCAATCCCAATGCGTCCTCGGGATGCAGTTGCGGAAGCTCTTTCGGAATGTGAGCACAAACACAACATGAAATTAGCCTCATGGAATGTCAATTCGATCAAAGTCCGTTTGCCCATCGTTACGGACTGGGTACAAGCCCATGCACCGGATGTCTTGTTTTTACAGGAATTGAAGGGGAAGGAATTCCCAACCTCCGCCTTTCAGGAAATTGGCTATTACTCGTTATTCGTCAGCCAGAAAGCCTATAATGGCGTAGCCATCTTGAGCAAAACCATCGCCACGCCGATTCTCACCCATCTTTCAGGGGATGAAGCCGATGAACAGGCGAGGTATCTCGAAGCTGATTGGAATCACTTGCGCCTGATTAACATTTATTTACCCAATGGCAACCCGATTGACGGGGATAAATTCACCTATAAGCTCAAATGGATGGACCGCCTAAGAATGCGCCTATTCGAATTACGAAAAAACAGCGTTCCGTTTCTGGTTGGAGGAGATTTTAATATTATACCCGAAAGGCGCGACTGTTACGATCCTGACCTGTGGGCAGGCGATGCCCTATTTCATAAGGACTCAGTCGCTAAATTTCGCGCCCTGCTTAATCTGGGTCTGGTAGATGCCTTTAGAATCGGCAACCAAGAAAGCCACCGCTACACATTTTGGGACTACCAAGCCGGAGCATGGCCCCAAAATCGGGGGCTCCGCATTGACCATTTCTTGCTTTCTCCACCGCTCGTCAACCGTTTCCTCTCCTGCACCATAGACAGCGCACCGAGGAAATTGGACAAATCTTCTGACCATACGCCTATTATTCTAGAATTATCCGAAGTAGAGGGGTGATTTTCCCTGCACAGCGTGCTAAAGTTTCTGGAATTCAAAGGGGTTTATTCATGAAACAATTTCGTTCTTTTGTCGCTCTTGGTCTCGCCGCTGCTCTTTTGAGTGGTTGTATGCGTGAGGTTTCTAGCGTCCGTGAAGATTCTGCTAAGCGCGTTGCCATGCCCGTTTTCATGGTAAGTCGGAATGTTCCTTCTGGCCCATTCATGCTTCAGGCTTATGAGCGCGTGTACAAGAAATATGCCCCTGCCACTATTTACATCGAAGGGGATGGAAGGGCGTATCTCTCCTATGAGCGGGTCAACGCAGACCCAACCCCACTTGATCCGATTGCCTTGCGTCTTGCCGCTCAAGACGGTGGCCCAAATGTCATTTATCTGGCTCGCCCGGGTCAATATAATATAGGGTGGGCTCATGGTAAACGCGTGCCAGCAGAGTACTGGACCACCAAACGCTTTTCTTCTGAAGTTGTAGATGCCTATGGGGCAGCTCTTGATAACATCAAAGCCTATCACAATGTCCCATCCTTCCGCTTGGTTGGGTATGACGGAGGAGCAGCTATTGCGGCCATTCTAGCAAGCCAGCGTAACGATATTCTCTCGTTGCAAACTGTGGCGGGAAACTTGGACCCTCAAACCATGGTAACCACTCATAACATCCACCCGCTGGATGGCTCTTTGAACCCTGTTGATTTTGCTCCTAAAATTGCCACCCTGCCCCAACGTCACTTTATTGGCAAACTCGACAAAATCGTCCCCGCCTCCGTTTATAACAGCTTTGCCCAAAGCGCAGGTGATGGTCGCTGCATGAATGTAACACTGGTAGAT
>CAYZAR010000228.1:0-2597 GCA_964476455.1 uncultured Micavibrio sp. | reverse complement strand
AAGACAATAAAGAATATATTAGATATTTTTTAATACCTAATGTCTTGGTTGGTCTTATGTTTGATGCTGTTTAGATAATGAATTGTTAGATAAATGACACAACTTTTAATTAACCGGCGGCACGTAGTGCCGTCCAGTGAGCGAATGCGAACGAGGTTGAATTATTTGTTATGCTATACACACTCGATTTCTACCGTCATTCTTCGCATGATATAAAGCACTATCTGCTTCTAGAAGTAATGTTTCTTCTGTTTTTTTATGTAAAATATTATCTGAACAGGAAACGCCAAAGCTCATGGTGAGAGAGAATCTATCATTATCTCTCTCAAATTTGAGCTCAGAGATCGCTTGGCGAATACGCTCTGTAATTAGCAGCGCATCTGTAGTATTAGTTTCACCCAATATAATTAAAAATTCTTCACCGCCGTAACGCCCAACACAGTCATAACTTCTTAAGTAACTAGTTAAACTTTTACTTACCTCTTTCAGAACTGTATCACCAGTGATATGACCATATGTGTCATTTATATGTTTGAAATGATCTATATCAGCAAGTATTACGGTGGTAGGTTGATTTTTTCTTGCGTCTTTTTCGAGAGTGTTTTTTAAAAATTCCATGATGGCACCTCGATGAAAGATGCTAGTAAGTGCATCACGAGAAGATTGCTCTTTGAGTTGCGATAACGCAGTTATCAACTGGTTATTTAAGTCATAAATATGCTGATAAAGGCGGCTTTTTTCGACTAAAACAGATATTTGCCTTGCAATACTAATAAATACCTTTTGGTGAGCGTCAATGTATGTGTTCTTTTCTTTGCTAGAAAAGAAAATAAATCCAATAGGCTTATCATCTGCAATAAGTGGACAGGTTAAACTTGATTGAATACCTTCAGAAACTATCAACTGAGTGGACAAAGACTTTGGGTTATTAGCTAAATATAAGTGTAGGTCATTAAGAATGCGGGGTTGTTGTGTTGTTAGAATTTTCTCCAAACTACTCCCCGCTAATGATGCAGTGTATCCTTTTTTTATTCTTGTTTTTTCTGGATAATTGGTTTTTGTCCAATGAGCTATAACTTTTTTATGATCATCAGATATTAATGCGTAGCCGATTCTGTCATAAGGTATTATTATATGAAATGTATCATAAATGCGATTTAGAACATCATCAAGTACACTACCTTTGTTGATTTCAGTGGATATCTCTTGAATTTTATTGAACTCATCAAAGCGAACATCAAGCCACGCAGCCAACTGAATAAACTCAGATTCAAAATCAAGTATAGGTTCTATATCAGTATCTTTAGGAAAAGATAATGAAAAGTTGCCATCTTTGATTTGTTTTATTGCTTCTCTGTATGCGACTAATCTTTGAACTGATAGCGTTATATTGGTCATACCTTATCCTTGTTGGGATAGCCAAATTCTCTTATAGCATAACGTTCGAATTAACGGGCGCCGCAAGGCGTCCCGTTGAATGAGTGGTTAGGCCAGGCGTTCATGATCTTCCAGCGCAAGCAAAAGACTGGCCCGATGAACCCTGGCAACTTCTTGCCAGTGCATGCCAGAGATTGCGGACTCTAGCCCCCACAGCAAATTGAGACTAGCGTTTGCGCCAGTTCGTTTTACTTTGACATAAGCGGCAACGGAACCAAGACGGCGAAGTTGCTCTACGGTTTTGATGCCTGCCGCCGCCAACATTTCCTTCGACTTGGGGCCAAGCCCGGGTAATTTCTCGATTTCTTGATTGCTTACCACTTTGCCTCCTGCTTGCTATGGACTCATGCCCGTGAGCGAACATTTCGTGCTTGCCCTGGCCATGCCGTGGTTCGCATCTCAGAGGGCCTAACTTTGTTGTAGACGCTGAAACACCGGATATGGCTGTCCGCCCGGCGGATAACATGGCTCACGATTGGTGAAAAAAGTCTTTGACATCATAGGCTTGAAGTGAAATACTGTGCTTATGTACAGGTATAACGAAACCAAGAAAGTCGCCGGGCCTCCCTTGGCTTCCAAGCGCCTGCTTGACCAAGTGCGCGAGCGGATTCGCTATTTGCACTATAGCCTCAAAACCGAGAAGGCCTATCTGTACTGGGTGCGGTTCTTCGTCCTCTGGTCGGCCCGCCAAGGGGGTATGCGCCATCCCAAAGAAATGGGCGCTGCCGATGTGGAAGCATTCCTGACTATGCTGGCGAACGAACGCCAGGTGTCTCCTGCAACCCACCGCCAAGCGCTCAATGCACTCTTGTTCCTATACCGAGATGTGCTGTTCATGGATTTGCCTTGGCTGCAGCAGATTGGCCGCCCACCCGAGCGCAAGCGCATTCCGGTGGTGCTGTCGACTGCCGAAGTGCAGTTGGTGCTGGCCTTGATTCCCGGTGCCGAGGGGGTTTTGGCCCGCCTGCTATACGGTACGGGCATGCGTCTGACGGAAGGGTTGTCGGTGCGGGTGAAAGACATTGACTTCGATCGCCACGTGGTCGTGGTGCGCAGTGGCAAGGGAGACAAAGACCGCGTGGTCATGCTGCCGCGCACTTTGATTCCCGACTTGCGCCAGCAGTTGGCGGCCTCACGCGCGCTGTGGGCGGCTGACGTTG